>JAAUTD010000299.1 GCA_012031845.1 Synechococcaceae cyanobacterium SM1_2_3 | reverse complement strand
ACAGGCCAAAGAACAAGAGTTTCGGCCCAGCCCAGTAATTGCTAGGCGCAATTCAGTGCGAACTCAGTGCATTTTTAGCAGCTTCCCGCACAGTAGCATCACTATTCGTCAGCGGCGATCTGAGTCAGCCGCCCCCGAATTTCGGGTCTGCATCTGCCCGCCCAGCGCAGTCGCGGCTGTAGTGCGAACGGCAGCGTCCTCACTGGATAAATCCGCTAATGCCAAGGCCAGCGCCAGCAACTCCTTAATTTTGCTATCAGTTTCCGCCGCTAATCGTTCCCGCAATGGCGCAGCCCGGTCTGGATCGGGATTACGCATGAAAGCTTCAATCGCAGCCTTGCGTTGTTGCGGATCGGCGCTGGCCAATCCCAGTCCAGCCAGACGATTCTCAATCAGACTGCGCAAGCTGTTATTAGCCGTAATGCGATCCAGACTGCGTTTATTGACTGATCCCAAGGCGACGCCGGTTACAGCATCCTCGATCATTATTTCTGTTGCGTCATTGAGGGCAATGACCGTGCGGCCACCTTCTTCCTGATAATAAAGTCGGCTGTCATAAAGCGCGTTGAGAATGTTGAATAACCGTGGATGACTGGAAGCCGCCAGCGTTTCCACCAATTCAGCTTTACCATGAAATCCGCATCGCGCAATTGCGCCAGAGTCGCTTGTATAGCAGCGTCATCAGCAGCATGTGCAGGAGTAGCAACACTGAATAGCATTACTAAAGTCAGTGCGAACGTAAGTAACCCGGCGCGAATCAGAGGGCGGGCAGACATTGAGCATCCTCATGATCAGGAAGAGGGAAGAAGTTGATTTCGCCTTCACTCCCAACCCCTCTCACAGCAGGAGAGGGGGGTCAAATACGGGAGTTAAAGGCGCGGATTGATCTTACTTGAAGTTCTGACCAGAGCAGGTCTTGGTGACGGTGTTGTAATTGCCGCACTTAATTTTCGGGTCAGCCCAATCAGCAATGATGTCCTTGCTGCCCGGCAGGAAGTCAGACCAGGCGTCGCCTTCAACCAGACCTTTGGTTTTCCATACCACATCGAATTGTCCATCGGCCTGAATTTCGCCAATAAACACCGGTTTGGTCAGATGATGGTTAGCCAGCATCTTGGCCGTGCCGCCGGTCAGATTCGGTGCTTCAATTCCAACCATCGCCTCGATGACTTTATCCGGGTCGGTGGTCTTGGCTTTTTCTACGGCTTTGACCCACATATTGAAGCCGATGTAATGCGCTTCCATCGGATCATTGGTTACGCGCTTGTCGTCCTTAATAAACGCATGCCACTTCTTAATAAAAGCATCATTGGCTTTATTCTTGATGCTCATAAAATAGTTCCAGGCGGCGAGATGGCCGACCAGCGGCTTGGTGTCAATCCCGGACAGTTCCTCTTCACCCACTGAGAAAGCGACGACCGGAATATCCTTGGCCGAGATGCCCTGATTGCCCAGTTCCTTATAGAACGGGACATTGGCGTCACCGTTAATGGTGGAAACCACCGCAGTTTTCTTGCCCGCAGAACCAAATTTTTTTGATGTCGGAGACAATGGACTGCCAGTCAGAATGACCAAATGGTGTGTAGTTAATCATGATGTCTTCTTCCTTGACCCCCTTGGCTTTGAGATAGGCTTCCAAAATCTTATTGGTAGTGCGGGGATAGACATAATCAGTGCCGGCCAATACCCAACGCTTGACCTTCAAATCCTTCATCAGATAATCAACAGCCGGAATCGCCTGTTGATTAGGGGCAGCGCCGGTATAAAACACATTCCTGGAGGACTCTTCGCCTTCGTATTGCACTGGATAAAACAGGATGCCGTTCAATTCCTCGAATACCGGCAATACCGATTTGCGTGATACGGAAGTCCAGCAGCCGAATACCGCCGCGACCTTACCTTTTGCAGAAGTTCGCGCGCCTTTTCCGCAAACAGCGGCCAGTTGGAAGCCGGGTCTACTACCACCGCTTCCAGTTGTTTGCCCAGCAGTCCGCCTTTCTTGTTCTGTTCATCAATCAGCATCAGCACGGTATCTTTCAGCGTGGTTTCGCTAATCGCCATCGTGCCGGACAGGGAATGCAGAACGCCAACCTTAATGGTGTCGGCAGCGTGAGCCAAGCTAACGCCCAGTGTCAGTGCGCCAGCCAGCAGCCAATAGGATAATTTCGACAGTTTTTTCATGCGCAGCCCTCGGTGTAGTGGTTTGCTCGTCCGCATCATGCGCGAACTTGGAGAACAGCGTTATCAAGGACTATGCCAAGCCATAATTACCATGCATTTCAATTTATTGGGTGAAACCTTGCCATAGCAACAACAGCCCTGCGCTTCATAATGGTGCGCTGTTGTCGCTGGATGATTCAAAATGAGGCGAATTGAGTAAGTTGGCTAATAACAAGGCACTAAAACAGCGCGTCAAATTCAGCTGATGGACGAGTTCATTATCACCAGCGCATAGCCAGAAAATGGATGTTTTGCGAAGATGCGGTGAACGATTGCGAGAAGCGGGATTATGGATTTTACCCATCAGTTGATGCTGCTGACCGGGACGCTGTTTTTGATGAGCGTATTGGCCAGCGCCATTACGGCGCGGCTTGGCGTACCGTTATTGCTGGTGTTTTTGGCTCTGGGGATGCTGGCCGGTGAGGACGGACCCGGCGGTATTCACTTTGAAGATGTGGAAACCACCTATCTCATCGGCACGGTGGCGCTGTCAGTCATTCTCTTCAATGGCGGCCTGTGTACCGACATCGGAAGTTTTCGGGTAGGGCTGTGGCCGGCGCTATGGTTATCCACGGTCGGGGTGGTCGTGACTGCGGCAATCACCGGCTTGGCCGCAGCCTGGTTTCTGCAATTGCACTGGCTGGAAGGAATGCTGATTGGCGCCATTGTTGGCTCCACCGATGCGGCGGCGGTGTTCGCCATCCTGCATTCACACGGCTTGCAGCTCAAACAGCGGGTGGACGCTACCCTGCAAATTGAATCCGGCATCAACGATCCGATGGCGATCTTTCTGACCCTGATCCTGGTCCAACTGCTGGCGGCGGGCGGCGATTCTCTGCAATGGAGCGTCGTCACTCATTTTATCCAGCAAATGGGGATCGGCGGCGCTGCCGGTCTGGGCGGTGGCTGGGGACTGGCATGGCTGATCAACCGGATTGCCCTGACGCCAGGGCTGTACCCGCTGCTGGCCTTTTCCGGCGCTCTGCTGATTTTTGGCGCGACAGCGGTGGCGGGTGGGAGCGGCTATCTGGCGGTTTATCTGGCGGGTCTGATGTTGGGCAACCGCCCCTTGCAAAGCGTCAACAATATCCGCCGTTTTCACGATGGTCTGGCCTGGTTGAGTCAGATCGGCATGTTTCTGATTCTGGGCCTGCTGGTGACGCCGCATCGGTTGCCGCCATTGGCGCTGTCCAGCCTGTTAATCGCCGCCGTATTGATTCTGGCGGCCCGGCCAGTGGCGGTTGCCTTGTGCCTGCTGCCGTTTCGATTCGCCTGGCGCGAACAACTGTTTGTCTGCTGGGTGGGTTTGCGCGGGGCGGTGCCGATTATTCTGGCGCTGTTTCCGTGGCTGGCCGGTTTGGAACATTATCGGCTTTATTTTGACGTGGCCTTCTTTGTGGTGTTGCTGTCGCTCGTCATCCAAGGCTGGACCGTAGCGCCGATGGCGCGGCTATTGAAGCTCGAAATTCCGCCCACGAGTGTGGCGCAACAACGGCTGCGCATTGATCTGCCGGGCCAAGTTGACTACCAGTTACTCAGTTATCCCATAGCAGCGGATAGCCGGTTACTGGGCCGTACTCTGATGGATTTGAGTTGGCCGGGGGAAACGCGACCGGCAGCGGTGATCCGGGCCGGGCATCTTCATGCGTGCGAATGCTGTGGCCCACTGCAAGCCGGCGATCACATTTATCTATTCGCGCAGGACACAGACCTGTCGGCGCTGGATCAGATGTTCATGACGGAGGCGCTGCCGCCGCATTTGGAAGCGGGGCGGTTTTTTGGGGAACTGGCGCTCAATGCCGATGCGCAGATGGCCGAACTGGCTCAGTTATATGGGTTGAAGCTCGATCCGTCTGATGCTGCTGACGCCCTGGAACACTTTCTGAAACGCCGTTTTGATTGTCCGGTTGTGGGTGATCGGGTCCGGCTGGGTCCGGTTGAGTTCGTGGTGCGCGAGATGCGCGGCGAGCGTATTGTTAAAGTGGGCATGAAGCTGATCGTCGCAGAAACAACCAAAAGCAGACGGAACTCCTGACTTTCATGGATGGCTGAATGCCGCCAGGCTCAGGTTCACGTGAAACCTTTTGACCCAGGGCAGGCTATACTCGAACGGCGGTGAAAATAGAATCAGGACTTTCGCTTCTGGATTAAAAACCGTTCGGGGTGAGCCGGTCGAACCCCGTTTTTTACCGATGAATGCCCTTCGACCGCTCAGCTTGCCGAAGCGTCAGGGCGAACGGATGAAACGAAAGTCCTGAATAGAATCAGCGTATGCGCAAAACGCTCAGGGGATGAAGACCCATGAATTTTACGCCATTGACGATAGAACCCGGCTTGCTGCTGGATTTGGAAACCGTCCAGATTTGGGGTTGGCGGGAACAGCCTTTAACCCTGCCGGGCGGCGCGACCACTTACGGCATGGTTACTGCGGGATCAGGAGAATTGCGTGACGCTGAAACCGGCCCTTTTGCATTATGCGCCGGTATGTTTTTCGCGTTGCCCGATGGCGGAAGGATCAAGGGTGGCAGCGGACTGGCGATCACGGTGTCCGGGTATCGTGGCTTGCGCCAGATTGGCGGGCCGCTGGAGCAAGCAGGACGCCTGCGCTACATCGACGGCTGTAGCGACACTTTGCTGATTGCCCGC
>JAAUTD010000298.1 GCA_012031845.1 Synechococcaceae cyanobacterium SM1_2_3 | reverse complement strand
TGGTGAATTAATAACTAAAGCACAAGTATCACTTTTTTATATGTATAACTCTGAACGATTTTTGAAGTATGCAAAGAAATATCTCGACATTGATATTGAACAAGAATCTATAAAACAAGTGCAAGAAATAGCACAACTCCGGCGAATTGACTTGGAGTCCCAGTCAATTCATTTGTTCTCTTATCATGTCGAACAAGCAGTTAGTGAATGGGTTAAACAACTTTACCCTGAAGATGAGTTGACTTTCAGCAATAGTCATATGGCTATAGGCGTTGATTTGATTCGTACAACCCATGAAGGAACAAAAATAGGATATGAAATAAAATACTCAAAAAGCCCATCAAATACAAATTTTTTTGCAGAACTCATACTACGCAGAGCGTCAACTATTATTGAAAGATACCAATTAAATGAACTCGTGTATGTAATCGCTTTTCAGAGTGAGTCATTAGCCAATCGAATGAAATCTAGAATCATTAGAGAAAAACTACCCGAAATAGTGTCAGTTGTTTTCGGATATATTGCCGCAAGCGATACAACCGAAGGAATCAAGTTAAAGTTTGTGCCATTGTAACAATAGCAGGCGGCTAACCCCCCGCGTCCAGCCGACTCGCTTCGCTTCGTTATACTGCGCTACGGGCTAAACAATCCGCGAAGAACCCGAATAATTAAAGCAGTCTTATTCAAGTTGTTGGCGTAGCACAAGCTCACCGCCCGTTCTACCTCGCAGCCAGCGAAAGTCCTGCTGGTATTGAATTGACCCGAAGAACTCAAATCACCCGCGAAAACCGCTGCTGTTTCTGTTCGCGCAAATAGCGGTCGAACGCCATGCAGATATTGCGGATCAACAAGCGGCCCGGCGGCAATACCTGAATCCCGGCAGCGTCCAGAGTCAATAAGCCATCGGTCTGCATATCGGCCAATTCCGCCAGTTCTGGTCTGAAAGCATCATGAAACGCAACGCCGTACTCGCGTTCAATGGCGGCAAACTTCAGACTGAAGTTGCAAATCAGCGCAGTAATAATCGCCCGGCGCAAACGGTCATCAGCATTCAACTGAACGCCTCGAAATACCGCCAGCCGGTTGCTGTCAATCCGGGCGTAATATTCTTCCAGTCCTTTCAGATTCTGGCTGTAACTGTCGCCGACCATGCCAATTGAAGTCGCGCCAAAACCAATCAGATCACAATCAGCATGAGTGCTATAACCCTGAAAATTGCGGTACAGCGTTCCCGCCTGCTGCGCCAAAGCCAGTTCATCATCCGGCTTGGCGAAATGATCCATGCCGATATAAACATAACCCGCTGTCGTCAATTGCTCGATGACCGCTTTCAGAATCTCCAGCTTCACCGCTGGCGGCGGCAAGGCGCTAGCGTCAATCTGGCGTTGCGTCTTGAATAAATCAGGCAGATGGGCGTAATTGAAAACTGAAATCCGGTCGGGATTCTGGGCGATGATTTCATCCACGGTGCGGCTAAAACCAGCGACAGTCTGAAACGGCAAGCCGTAGATCAAATCCACGCTGATGGATTTGAAACCTTCGCAGCGGGCGGCGTCCATCACGTTCAGAGTGATGTCCCGCGATTGAATGCGGTTGACCGCTTTTTGCACCTGCGGATCGAAATCCTGGATGCCCAGACTGAGCCGGTTAAAACCCAGTTCGCGCAATAAAGCCACCGTGCGCTCGTCCGTTTCACGCGGATCAATTTCAATGGAATATTCGCCGCTGTCGTCATCCAGCAAACGGAAATGATCGGCGGTTGCCTGCATTAACTCGCGCATTTCAGCAGCGCTAATAAAGGTGGGGGTGCCACCGCCCCAATGAAGTTGGGTCACGGGGCGACTTTGATCAAACAATGCGCCTTGTAGCTCAAGCTCCCGGTACAGATGATCGAGATAAGGCGCGGTATGGCGGCGATTCTTGGTCACGATCTTGTTGCAGGCGCAATAGAAACAAACGGTGTCGCAGAACGGAATATGAAAATACAGTGAAAGCGGCCGACCGCTGGCGTTGCTGGCAAGGGCTTGTTGCTGATATTCCGCGTCGCCATAGCCTTCATGAAACTGCACGGCGGTGGGATAGGAGGTATAGCGCGGGCCAGCCTGATCGTATTTGCGGATCAGTGCGGGATCAAAAACGATAGCGGTATCCACGGCTGTTTTCTCTCACAGGCGTCGCAATTGCGCGGCGTTCAACAGAAAGACCCCTTGGCCGCCGCGCTCGAATTCCAGCCAGGTAAACGGCGCATCGGGCAACGCTTCACACAAGGCGTATTGCGCATTGCCGACCTCGACGATCAGCAGGCCGTTACGGTTCAGAAACTGGGCGGCCTGGCGCAAAATTTCCACCACCACATCCAGCCCTTCAGCGCCCGCCAGCAAACCCAGCCGGGGTTCATGGTGATATTCGGCGGGCAGATGATCCAGCTCCGTCAGACCGACATAGGGCGGATTACTGATGATGAGATCATAAAGACGGCCCTTCAGCGCAGAGAACAGATCGGACTGGATTACTTCAACCTGATCCTCCAGGTCGTGATCAGCCACGTTGCGCCGCGCTACGTCCAGCGCATCCGCAGAAATATCCACCAAATCCACCCGCGCATCCGGGAAGGCGTAAGCGCAGGCAATCCCGATGCAGCCGCTTCCCGTTCCCAGATCGAGAATGCTTTCTACCTGGCGGCTGTCCGACAGCCACGGCGCGAAATGCCGTTCGATCAGTTCCGCCAGCGGCGAACGCGGCACCAGCACCCGTTCATCCACATAAAACGGCAAGCCCATGAACCAGGTGCGCTGAGTGAGATAAGCCGCTGGCTTGCGCTGCACAATCCGCTGTTGCAACAGGTTCAGCACGGCCTGCTGTTCCGGTGGGGTCAGCCGCGCTTGCAGATAGTCCGCCGATAAATCCGGCGGCAAATGCAGCGCATGCAGGGTCAGCGCAGCCGCTTCATCAATGGCGTTGTCGGTGCCGTGACCGAAATGAAGTCCAGCCGCGTTCATCTGGCTGGCGCCCCAGCGGATAAAGTCGCGGAGGGTGTGCAAATAGGGCAAAACGTCGTCGTGGTCGTTCATCGCGGTTCAGGTTCGATTCAGTAGAACGGGCATCCTGCCCGTTATGTTTGATGGGAGGGTGAAAGAGAACCGGCAGAATGCCCGTTCTATGTTCAGCCGCCCATGATGTTGTAGCCGCCGTCCATGTACAGCACTTCGCCAGTGACGATCTGGGCGAAATCGCAGGCCAGCGCCGCAGTGGCCAAACCGACTTGATCCGGGGTGACCAGGGAGCGGGTTGGGGCGCGTTCCTTGGTGCGATCCAGCAGTTCATCAAATCGATCAATGCCGGACGCAGCGCGAGTCATGACCGGCCCCGGCGAAACGATATTGACCCGAATGCCTTTTGGCCCCAGTTCAGCCGCCATGTATTTCGCCGCCGTTTCCAGCGCCGATTTGGCCGCGCCCATAATCCCGTAGTGCGGCACCACTTTCTCGCCGCCAAAGTAACTGAGGGTGAACACCGAGCCGCCTTCCTTCGCCAGCAGCGGTTCGGCCAGATGGGTCATGCGGATTAGCGACCAGACCGAAACTTCCATCGTGGACAGGAAGCCGGGCAGCGAGCAGTCGGTCACCCGTCCGTGCAGATCTTCACGCGGACTGAACGCGATGGAGTGCAGCAGGATATTCAGCTTGCCCCAATGCTGTTCAAGGGTTTCAAAGACCGCTTCCATCTGGCCGGGTTCGCGCACATCGCAGGGCAGATACAGTTCCGGCGGCACTTGCAGGGCATCGGCCAGAATTTGGGTATAGGGCCGGGACTTTTCATTCAGATAGGTCATCGCCACTTCTGCGCCAAAGGCCCGAAAAGCGCGGGCGCAACCGTAGGCGATAGAGTCTTTATTGGCTACGCCCACTATCAGCGCTTTTTTGCCCACCAGCGGCAGCGGAGAAACATACAGCGGTTGCAAAGCAGGGTCGTCAGCATCAATAGGCATTGCGATTCTCCAGGAAATTTGAACTTGGAATTCTACCGTTTCAACAACGAGGCGGATATGCTCACTCACTATCAAAGAATACGCGACTCGAAGGACTCGAACATGAATAACCGCATCAATGACTATTTGCGCAATTTGCCGCAATATCTGCTACCGCAGCGATGGTTAACCCGCTGGATTTATTGGTTAAGCCGAGTGCGGACGCCTTGGTTCAAGAATGCGCTGATTCATCATTTCGCCCGCCGCTTCCAGGTTAATCTGGCCGAGGCGGTGGAATCGGAACCCGGCGCCTATGCCGATTTCAACGCTTTTTTCACCCGGGCGCTAAAACCGGGAGCGCGTCGGATAGCAACGGGGGATCGAGTGGCGTGTTGTCCGGTGGATGGCGCGATCAGTCAGATCGGCCTGATTCAGGCCGATACCCTGCTGCAAGCCAAGGGGCAAACCTTTGCGCTGACGGCGCTGTTGGGTGGCGATGCGGAGCGAGCTAAACCGTTTCAGGACGGAGCTTTCGCCACCTTGTATTTATCGCCGCGTGACTATCACCGGATTCATTTGCCGCTGGCGGGCCGGTTGCGGGAGATGGCGCATATTCCCGGTGCGCTATTTAGCGTATCGCCACTGACTGCGCGAGTGGTGCCGGGGCTGTTTGCCCGTAATGAACGGGTCGTGACGGTATTTGACACTGCGGCGGGGCCAATGGCGCTGGTGCTGGTGGGCGCGATTAATGTGGCGTCTATCGAAACGGTCTGGGCCGGAGTCATCACGCCGCCGCTGGGAGTAAAAATCCGGCGCTGGACCTATCCGCTCAATGGCGAAGGCGCGGTGCGGCTGGAAAAGGGTGCGGAAATGGGCCGATTCAATATGGGTTCTACCGTGATCCTGCTGTTTTG
>JAAUTD010000297.1 GCA_012031845.1 Synechococcaceae cyanobacterium SM1_2_3 | reverse complement strand
CTTCAGGAACCGTGGTCCGCCGAGTTCGCCTTCGCGTTGGACTTGCGCGGCACTCAAAGCTTCGGCCTGGCCCCAGTGGGCGACACCACCCGGGATCACGGTGCGCGGAACCTGGCCGCATCCCAGCTTTTTCGGCCAGTTCCTGCCGGAAACCCGTGAGATCAGCGCCGCCGGGTTTTCCGCAGCTTGGGCCACCACCCGGTTGGCGACCAACATGATTCATCAGATCAACGCCTATTTGCGCGGCAACCGGGGCCTGGACAGCCTGATCGGGGTGCGTTTTGTCAATCCGGCTGACAGCTATGCCCAAACCGACCGGGCCATCAAATACGGCCTGCTGTTCATCGGCCTGACTTTTGCGGCGTTCTTCCTGTTCGAGGTGTTGAAGCGGCTGGCGATTCATCCCTTGCAGTACGGCCTGACCGGCGCGGCGCTGGTGCTGTTCTACCTGCTGTTGCTGTCGCTGTCCGAGCATCTGGACTTCGGGATTTCCTATGTCATCGCCACTGTCGCCAGCGTGGCGCTGCTGTCCTATTACCTGATCGCGGTGCTGGGCGGGGTGGCCCGTGGTCTGGGTTTCGGGGCGCTGCTCAGCGTGGTGTTCGGGGTGTTGTATGTGCTGATCAGTCTGGAAGATCATGCCCTGCTGGCCGGATCAGTCACGCTGTTCGGCTGTCTGGCCCTGATGATGGCGCTGACCCGCAAGGTGGACTGGTATCAGTTAAGTGATGCGATCAGCGTGCGCCGCGGCAAGCAGGAAGCGGTTACAGCGGCGAAACCGGCAACCGCACCGCTGGATGAATCCGGCGCGGGCGGATAGCCGCCGCGAAGGTGAAGATCAATCAGGCCGCCCGTGGGCGGCCTTTTCGTTTGGTAAGCGGTGAACTGCGTAGCTCTCACTCAGGGCTTGGCCGCCACGGCCTGAGTATCCGGCAGTTTATCGGCGGCCTCCTTCTCGCCCAGCTCACAATCAGGATGACCAAAGCCGCTGACGCTCTGCCCGTTCTGGTCAATGTCATAAAGGATGTTGTCATCGCTTCTGGCGTTGTTGTCCTTCTTGCTGACCCCGGCGGGCACAAAATCCAGTTTCAGCGCATGGCGGGTCTTCCAGGCGATGTTGTGATCGGCGCAGGAAGTGTCGCCGCTGACGCCTAAACCGCCCAGCAGTTTGCCTTGGGCGTTGTATAGCGCCAGCCCGCCGCCGAACACGTTGATCCCGCCAATGCGCTTGCTTACCAGCGGATCAGCAGGCTTGCCGAATTGCCCGGCGTCGCCTTGATAGGCCACCGCCGGATCGACGGGATTGCTCAGTTGCAGTCCAAACAGACTGCCGCCGTCCTGCACCGCACTGAACAGATTGGCGGTGGACAACGCCAGTCCGGGTAAACTGAAGGCGTTGGCGGTATTGGCCTTTTGCGCTGAAATCACCCGGCTGCCCGGCCATTGCTCGCCCCAGTCAGCGCCAGTGAAGGTCACCGCGCACACGCTGCCGTCCCGCGCTACCACGGTGGCCCACATGTTCAGGGCGAGTCCGCCATTGGCCTTGCTGTCGCCCACCGCCGTCGCCTGCTTCAGCGCAGCGGTCAAAGCCGCATGATCGGGTAAGTCCTTGCAGAGTTGGTTGGCGAAAACGGGGGCGCTGGCAAGCGTCAGCAGGCTGATGGCGGTGATTACAAGGGTGCGGTTTTGCATGTTTTGGAAATCCTCTGACGGATTGAAAAAGAGATTCGGTGCGAACGGCGCCGGTCTCTCAGGAAAGATAGCGCAAAGCGAAGGCCACCATTTCGCCCAACGCTTTTTGCACCGCCCCGCCAGCCGCTCTGACAGCGCCGCCCGCATCTTCGCTAGGCGCAGGCTCCACCGATTCAAACACTTGAGTCGCCAGCACATGTCCGCTTTTCATATCAATCACCTTGATCCGCGCCGTGAATCGCACCCGGCTGGGCTGGCTCATGAATTCCTGTTGCAGCCGGATCACGTCCACATCCACCCGCAGATTAGCCAGCGCGGGCGCAGGCGGCGCGATCACGGCCTTGAAGGCGCCGGTACTCTCAAAAGCGCGCACCAGAATCGGCAGCAGCATCTTGGCGGGCGTGTCGCTCCAGATACTGTTGCCGTAATAATCCAGCTTGGGCGGTTCTTTGCTGTAGGCGATGCGGTTGGAATCAAACCCGGGCGCGGCTTTGGGTACCGTCACCAACAGAGTTTTCCCGCTATTGCGCCGGGCTGGAGGCGGGGCGAACGCGCCTACTTCCAGCAAATAGCTTTGCGGCGGTTGTGACTGATCTTGCGGCAGGGTGCAGGCGACCAGCAGCAGTGCCGCCAGGACGACGCAGCCGGATGTGATGGCTTTAATAATCAGTCTGTTATCGTTCATAGATTCCTCCACTGGTAACTGTAGCAGACCTAAACAAGCTGTCGCACAGGTATCCTGCCCATGCTACGCCAACCTCTGGAATAGGATTGCGATAGGGTTACGAACGCCATAACGCCACCGCATCAATCTCGCTGGACCATGCTTATGAATAATGCGCCCGCGCCTCTCGGAAACAAAATCAAGGACAGTTTGAAAAATGACTGGTTAAAGCGGGGCTTTACACCAACCCCCAATGACTGGTGACTGGCGCTGGCAAATTAAACCGTTCGGGATACCGCACCGCCAGCAGATACAGTCCATCGGCGGGCGCCGTCACCCCGGCTTGAGTCCGGTCGCGCCGCTCCAACACCTCCTGCGCCCATTCAATCGGGCGGTCGCCTACGCCAATCGCCAGCAATACTCCGACGATATTGCGCACCATGTGCTGCAAAAAAGCATTGGCTTCCACCTCCAGCGCGATCAGGTTATCACGCCGCTGCACCGTCAGTTCGAGCAAGGTTCGGATCGGATGCCGGGCCTGACATTCGGCGGCGCGAAACGCGCTGAAATCATGTTCACCCAACAATAGCTGTCCGGCGCAGCGCATCCGATCCACATCCAGTGGTCGGTAATACCCGGTAGCTCGCTGTCGCCACAGCGCCGAGCGTTGTGACTGATTGAGGATCAGATAGCGGTAGCGACGGGCCAGCGCCGAAAAGCGGGCATGAAAATCGTCTGGCGCGGCGCAGGCCCAGTTCAAGCTGAGATCAGGCGGCAAATGGGCGTTGCCGCCCAACACCCACGCCCGATCTGGCCGAACCGCCACCGTGTCAAAATGCGCGACCTGGGCCACGCCATGCACTCCACTATCGGTGCGCCCGGCGCAAACCAGTCGGATCGGATGATTGGCGACCTGGGCCAGCGCCGGTTCCAGCACCGATTGCACCGTTCGCACACCCGTCCGCTGTATTTGCCAGCCCCGGAAGCCCGCTCCGTCGTACTGGACGCCCAACGCCACTCGCGCCATCGATAAAATCGCCCGGATTCGTCAATAAAAAATCCCCCAGCCAGCACGGATGGGGGACGAAGGATGTGGTCGGAAAAGAAATACACCCATGCCGCTAAGCGCCGCTGCTGTTCTTGCCCTCATACAGCGCCCGAATCATCGGTTTGTCGCGCTGATAGATGTCATCGCGAAAATGGGCCAATCCGTCTTCATCCACCCAGGTCGTCCAGTACAGCAGATAAACCGGCATGGTCTGTTGCAGATTGACCACCCGCTGCTTGCCACTGGTAGAAGCAGTTTTAATCTTGTCGCGATTCCATTTTGGATCGAACTTCAGCAGATATTCCGCCAGTTCGACCGGATTGGAAATGCGGATACAGCCGGAACTGAAGGTGCGCTGATTTCGGCTGAACAATTCCCGCGACGGGGTATCGTGCAAATAGACGTTGTAGGGATTCGGGAACATGAACTTGATCCCGCCCAGCGCATTGCGCGGTCCGGAGTCCTGCCGTAACTGATAATTAAAGTTGTTGGCGCTGACCGCCCCCCAGTTGACCGATCCTGGATTGATCTCCTGGCCTGCGCTATTGAACACCCGGATGTTTTGCCGGGCCAAGGCGTAGGGGCTGCGCTTGAGTTGCGGCAGTTTGTCCTTGACTGCTATCGAACGCGGCACATGCCATTTGGGACTCAGCACCAGGTAGGCCATGTCGGCAGTGAAAGTCGGCGTCTGCCGCTCCAGCCGCCCCACCACCACCTTCGATTCGATCACCGGCTTGCCGTCCTCGAACACGCTCATTCTGAAACTGGGAATGTTGACCAGAATGTAGCGCGATCCAAAATCGTCCGGCAGCCAGCGCCAGCGTTCCATATTCAGTTCGACCTGCCGAATCCGCTGGGCGACCGACACGTTCAGCGCCGCCAGGGTCGCTGCATTTACGATTCCGTTTTCCACCAGACCATGCCGCTTCTGAAACCGGCGCACCGCATCGGCCATTGCTTTATCAAAAGTCGCTTTACCCGAACCGCCGCCGCTCAAATCACCGCTGACCTGAAGCCGGGCGCGCAAATTCTGCACCCGCTGGCCTTGGGCGCCGAGCGCCAGATTCGGGCCAGCCGCCACTGTCGGCCAGCCGCCTTTGGCCGCCACTTCGCGGTAGTTATGCAGCACCTCGCGCAACTGGACATAACCCTTGCCCTGGGGCCGAAGCGCCCGCAACGATTCGCCGACGGCATGGCTGCCCAGGGCTTCCTGCAACACCGCAGCCAGATCGCGGGTGCGCGGCTTAATGGTCCAGTCGGGATCAACTTTGCGAGGCGAAAACCGTCCGGCCAGCAGATGAGCGCCGTAATCAAGATAGGTATCGGTCAGCAGCAGATCGAATTCAGCCAATGCGCTGTCGCCCGCCGCGCCATGCTGTTGCAGGATTTTGAGTTGCTTGCGCAGATCGGCAGGCCGATAGTCGGTGCTGCGCAGACCTTCCTGATCGGCTTCGTCAATCGCTTTGAGCAGCGCGTCTACTGCTGAAGAGGG
>JAAUTD010000296.1 GCA_012031845.1 Synechococcaceae cyanobacterium SM1_2_3 | reverse complement strand
CCCAAGCGGCCCATCCGAGCCCTATGCCTTCGTCGGCACCTGGGACTGCGGGGTCGAAACCTTCACCTTTACCAACATGACCTACAACGACGGCACCAACACCTTTCCCATCCGCTCGGTGGCGCGCGACGGGATGAACTATACCCTCCGCTTCGGCAACAACTACATCCTTGCCCTTGGCGCGGTGACCGAAACCGTGATGGCGGTTGGCTCCACTCGCGCCGCCCGCTCGGTCCGGATCGCGCCCCACCGCCGCCGGGCTGGTGACTCGGATCGCCTTCGAAGCCGGGCAGCGGGTTGCGGCTGGCGCGGTGCTGGTCGAACTGGATAGCGCCAGCGAGCAGGCAGCCGTGCGCGAGGCGGAGAGCGAATGGGCCAATCTGCGCATTCAGATGGAGCGGGCTGAATCACTGCGCGCCCGCAAATTATTGTCGGCGGCGGATCTGGACGATTTGCAGGCCAAACTCGACATGGCCGAGGCCCGGCTGGAAGCGGCTCGCAGCCAGTTGCAAAAACGCAGTGTCCGGGCGCCGTTCGGCGGCGTGGTGGGATTGCGCAATATCAATCTGGGCGCTTATGTGGATTCCGGCGCGGTGCTGACCACGCTTGACCATCTGGAAACGGTTGAGCTGGAATTCAGGATTCCAGAGCGGTATTTCAGCGCGGTCAAGCCGGGTCAGGCTGTGACCGCTGCCAGCCTGGCTTTTCCGGGGCGGACTTTTACGGGCGCGGTGCATGAGGTGGATACCCGCATCGAAGCGGCGACCCGGGCGTTCCGGGTGCGGGCCGAATTACCCAATCCCGATGCGCTGCTGCCGGAAGGATTATTCATGGCGATCACCCTGACCGTGGCCGAACGTCGCGACCGGGTGCTGATCCCGGAAGAAGCGGTGATGACCGAGGGGGCGCAAAGCTACGTGTATGTGGCCAAGGCCGGCGCGGTCGCCCGGACGCCGATCACCATCGGCCAGCGGCGCGATGCCGCAGTGGAAGTAGTGACCGGCCTGGAGCCGGAGGTTGAGGTGGTGATCAAGGGTCAGCAATCGCTGCGGGATCAAGCGCCGATTCGAGCGGTCGGTCAGGGTGTGCCGCCGGGTTCGGGCGCAGGCGACCGCCGCCGTAGTCGGCAACCCTCCTGAACGAGACCGAGGCCGCCATGTTTCTCTCTGATTTGTTCATCAAACGACCAGTTTTCGCCCTGGTCATCAGCCTGTTGATCATCGTGGGCGGGGTGATGGCGCTGCGTGATTTGCCGGTGCGCGAACTGCCGGATATTGACGCTTCGGTGGTCACTGTGTCTACGCGCTATATCGGCGCCGCCCCCGCGATTATTGACACGGAAATTACCGAAGTGATTGAAGGCGCGGTGGCGCGGGTGGATGGGGTGCAGCGCATCGAGTCCAGCTCCCGCGAGGGCGTCGGCCAGACCCGGGTGACTTTCACCACAGACCGCGATATTGACAGCGCCGCCGCCGATGTGCGCGATGTGGTGGGTTCAGTCGCCAATCGCCTGCCTGATGAAGCCGATGAGCCGCAAGTGGTCAAGGCCGACAGCGACAGTCAGCCGGTATTGCGGATTTCCCTGACCAGCAACCGGCTGTCCACCGAGGAACTGACCGATCTGGCTGAGCGGGTCGTGGTGGATCGACTGACCACGGTGAGCGGGGTCGGCGAAGTCGCCGTCAACGGCGCTCGCCGCTACGCGATCCGGGTCTGGCTGAACAACCAGGCGCTGGCGGCGCGGGGACTGACCACTGCCGATGTTGAAGCCGCCTTGCGACAAGCCAATGTGGAGTTGCCCTCCGGCAGTCTGGAATCCCGCAATCGGCAACTGGTGGTGCGCGTCAACAGTCGGCTGAAAACCGTCGAGGATTTCCGCAACCTCACCGTGGTTCAGCGCGACGGCTATCCCATCCGGCTGTTCGAGCTGGCCCAGGTGGAGCAGGGAGTGGAGGACGATAGCTCGCTGGTGCGCACCAACGGCCAGAACTCAGTCACGCTGGGCGTCATCCGCCAATCCAAAGCCAATACCTTGGCGGTGTCGGCGGGTGTGCGGGCCGAGATGGAGCGGCTGGGTCCGCAATTGCCCGAAACCGTGCAAATGACCGTCGCCACTGACGATGCGCTGTTTATCCGCGCCAGTATCATCGAAGTGGTGACGACCCTGCTGATTGCGGGCGCAGTGGTGGCGCTGGTTATTTTTGTTTTCCTCTACTCGGTGCGGGCAACCGTGATCCCGGTGCTGACGATTCCAGTGTCCATTATTGGCTCGTTCATGCTGTTGGCGGCGCTGGGCTTTTCGATCAATCTGCTGACGCTGCTGGCGCTGATTCTGGCTATTGGCCTGGTGGTGGATGACGCCATTGTGGTGCTGGAAAATGTTCAGCGCCGGATCGAACGCGGCGAACCGCCGCTGGCCGCCGCCTGGCGCGGGACGCGACAAGTCACTTTTGCGGTGCTGGCCACCAGTGCGGTGCTGATTGCGGTCTATGTGCCGCTGTCCATGCTCAGCGGCGAGATCGGCAAGCTGTTCCGGGAGTTTGGTCTGATGCTGGCGGCGGCAATCGTCATTTCCACCTTTGTGGCGCTGTCGCTGATCCCGATGCTGTGTTCGCAACTGCTGGGGCGCGGCAACAGCCCGCCTAACCGGTTGATGCGGCTGGCGGAACGGGCTTTTGTGCGGCTGGAGCGGAGTTATCAGGCCGCGCTGGCCGGAGCGCTGGCGATGCCGCTGGTGGTGCTGACGGTTGCCGCGCTGTTGACCGGCGCGGCGTTGCTGCTGTATCGGGATCTGCCGCAGGAATTGGCCCCCAGTGAAGATCGTGGGGTGTTTTTCATTTCCGCTCGCGCTCCCGAAGGGGCCACGCTGGCGTTTACCGATGCCGGGGTGCGCAAGGTCGAGCAGGCGTTGCAACCGTTGCTCGACAACAAAGAGGCGCGGCGGTTGCTGGCGATTGCGGGCCGGGGCGGTAGTCGCAATCAGGCGTTTCTGGTGGTGGGCCTGACGGAATGGGAGCAGCGCGAACGCAGCCAGCAGGCCATCATTGGCGAAACCCGCCGCCTGCTTGGTGAAATCCCTGATTTGCGGGCTATTCCCAGTGGCCGCTCCAGCCTGGGCCGCAGCGCCAGCTCACAATCGGTGCAATGGGTCATCGGCGGGCCGGATTACCCCACCGTGGCGGCCTGGAGCGAAGCGATCAAGGCGCGCGCCCGCGACAATCCCGGCCTGACCGCGATTGACAGCGATTACGAATCCAGCCAGCCGACCTTGCAGGTTGAGATCCATCGCGTTCTGGCGGATGAACTGGGCATTCCCGTTGAGCGCATCGCCGCCACCTTGCAAACCCTGCTGGCTTCACGTGAAGTGACGACCTACATTGACCGGGGGCGGGAATATCCGATTATCTTGCAGGCCCAAGCCGCCGACCGGAGGCAACCCTCCGACTTAAAAGGGATTTATGTTAGAGCCAGTCAGAGCGGCGAGCTGGTTCCGCTGAGCGCGGTGGTCAACCTGACTGAAGGCTCTTCGCCGCTGTCCTTGCGCCGTTTTGACCGGCTGCCGTCGGTCACCATCGAGGCGACGCTGGTAGGAGATTACGATCTGGGCCGGGCTATCGCCTATTTGCGCCAGGTTGCCGCGACGGAACTGCCGGTTGAAGCTCGCACTTCGTTTACCGGGGCGGCTGAACTGTTTCTGGAAACGTCGGGTAGCCTGTATTTCACGTTTGGCTTTGCGCTGCTGATCGTTTTTCTGGTGCTGGCGGCTCAGTTCGAGAGCTTTATCCATCCGTTCATCATCCTGTTTACAGTGCCGATTGGAGTGACCGGGGCATTGCTGGCGCTGATGCTGACCGGCCAGTCGTTGAACATTTATAGCCAGATCGGTTTTGTGCTGCTGATTGGGCTGATGGCGAAGAACGGCATTTTGATTGTGGAGTTCGCCAATCAGATGCGGGCGCAGGGGCTGGCGGTGCGGGCGGCGGTATTGGCCGGGGCCAGCCAGCGGTTACGGCCCATTCTGATGACGGTGCTATCCACGGTACTGGGCGCGTTGCCGCTGGCGCTGGCGAGTGGGGCCGGGGCTGAGAGTCGGGTTGCCATCGGGGTGGTGGTGATTGGCGGACTGCTGTTCTCGACCGCGCTGACGTTGTTCCTGACGCCGGTGCTGTATGACCTGCTGGCGGGTTTCACTCGTCCGGTCAATGCGGTTCAACTGCGGTTGACGGCGCAGTTGAACCCTGAACAGTCGCCGACCGTTGATTCGACCGGCGATGTGCAGATGTAGCGCGGGCATCCTGCCTGTGTTGCAACGGGCAAGATGCCCGTTCTACGCCGGTTGGGTTCAGGACGTTCGCTTCAGGTTCAAAAACCGTTCGAGGTGAGCCTGTCGAACCCCATTTTTTACCGATGAATGCCCTTCGACCGCTGAGCATGCCGAAGCGTCAGGGCGAACGGATGGAGCGAAAGTCCTGGGGTTAATACTTGACCGAACAGCCATAGGGCCGGGTGACGGGAGTTGATATCGGTTTGCCCGCCGCCTGTTCCTGCAAGGCGACCCGCACATATTGCTCAGCTTTGGGAATATCCGCCGGGTCCGCCGTAGTGATGCTGTCAATGCCGCCCATGTAAACCAGTTGTCCGGCGGGATTGATGATGTACATGTGCGGCGTGGTTTTAGCGCCATAAGCCCGGCCGATCTGACCTGCGGGATCGAGCAGCACCGCATGAGGCGCGGCCTTGCGGGATTGGGTCAGTTGATCCGCTTCGGCGGGACTGACATGACCCTGCTCACCGGGCGCGGAAGAAATGACCGATAGCCAGATCACGCCCTGAGCGGCCGCTTCGCGTTGCTGATCCTGCATGTTGCCCGCGCCGTAGTGCTTGCGGACGTAGGGGCAG
>JAAUTD010000295.1 GCA_012031845.1 Synechococcaceae cyanobacterium SM1_2_3 | reverse complement strand
TCGGCCAGAAATCGCCGTCAAGGGCAATTCCGCCAGCGCCAGCCGCGCCGCCAGCCGTTCCTCGGCGCTGACGGCGGCGATGCCCGCCAGTTCATCGCCAGAACGCGCCGGACTGGCTTTGGCCAGCAGCGTTTTCAGATCGGAAAAGACGTAGCCGGTCGTTCCGATGCGCTGGCGATAGGGCATGGCGGTTTCCTCAGTCGCCCGCAGGCGCAGCAGCCACCAGCATTTCATCCAGCGGCGCGGCTTCGCGCTGGCGACCGGTCAGGGCGAAATAACCGTAACCCAGGGCCAGCAACCCGATGAAGATCAACCCAATCAGCGGGTTGAAGTAGAACATTGTGCCCAGGCACAACACCGACGCCAGTAACGCAAAACCCGGAAACAGCGGATAGAACAACGCCCTGAATGGCCGTTCCAGCAACGGCTCAATCTGGCGTAGCCGGAACAGGCTCAACATGCTGATGATGTACAACAGGATCGCGCCGAATACCGACATGATCACGATGTTGGCGGTCAGCCCTTGACCGCCGAGCGTGATCCACTGGTCGCTGTAGATCGCGGCGATGCCGATTGCGCCGCCAGCAAGAATGGCTCGATGCGGGGTGCGGAACCGGGGATGCACCTTGGCGAAATAGCCGGGCAGATACCCGGCGCGGGCCAGCGCGAAAATTTGCCGCGAGTAGCCGATGATGATGCCGTGGAACGAGGCGATCAGTCCGAACAGACCGATCCAGACCAGCATTTGCAGCCAGCCGCTGTTTTCGCCCACCACCCACTTCATCGCCTGCGGCAGCGGATCATTGACGTTGCTCAGCGCCTTCCAGTCGCCAACGCCGCCACTGAAGATCATCACTCCCAGCGCCAGCGCGACCAGGGTCAGAATCCCGGCGATATACGCAATTGGAATCGTGCGCTTGGGGTCTTTGGCTTCTTCCGCCGCCATCGCCGCGCCTTCAATCGCCAGGAAAAACCAGATCGCGAACGGAATCGCGGCAAAGACGCCCGGCAGCGCCGCCATGCTGAATGTGTCTGAACCCGCCCAGCCGGCTTTGAGAAAATTGGCGAAGGTGAAAGCGGGCGCGACGACCCCCATGAACACCAGCAGCTCGAAAATCGCCAGCAGGGTGACGAACAGTTCAAAGGTGGCGGCGATCTGCACCCCCAGGATGTTCAGAGTCATGAAAATAAGGTAAGCGCCGACCGCAACCTGTTTGGGGTCCAGTTGCGGGAATTGCAGGTTCAGATAAGCGCCAATCGCCATCGCAATCGCTGGCGGCGCGAACACAAACTCAACCAGAGTTGCCATTCCGGCCAGAAAACCGCCCGTCGGCCCGAAAGCGCGTTTGGCGTAGGCGAACGGGCGCCCGCGTGCGGGATCGATGTAGTCAGTTCGGTGAAGCTGAAGACGAAGGTGGTGTACATCGCCGCCACCAGCAGCGATGTCACCATAAAGCCAAGAGTGCCAGCAGCGGCCCAGCCGTAGTTCCAGCCGAAATATTCGCCGGAAATAACCAGACCGACGGCAATGCCCCAGAGATGCAAAGCGCCCAAAGTGGGCTTTAGTTCGCGGGTGACCTGCTCGCTCATGGTAGGAAAGTCTCCTGATGGATCACAGAATCTTTAGATTTGCGAGTTTCATGCCATTTATCCAAAAAATCCAGCCAAACTAAAGATAACAATAGTTCGGTCAGTTTTTCTAACAGGACTTTCGCTCCATCCGTTCGCCCTGAGCCTGTCGAAGGGCATTTATCGGTAAAAACTGGGGTTCGACAGGCTCACCCCGAACGGTTTTTGAACCTGAAGCGAAAGTCCTGTCCAAATAATTGCTGTAACTACGGAGCTATCGCGGCATGAAACTGATGCGGAATAATTATTACAACCAGCGAACCGCTTCCATCACAGGTAATTTCAGGAGGATGGCTATTGCCTGACGCTGGAATGACGAGCCAGCCAAACCACATCTACCGCAAAAGAAAGCGTCAGCAGCGCCAGTCCGCCCGCACTCAATAGCACGGTCCACGGCGGTAGCAGCAGCGGGCTTAGACACAGCGCCAGAATTGCAGCCTGAATCACGCAGACGGTTTGGCGGCGTTTACGAGGCGGCAGTGGTTGTCGCAACCACGGTAAAAATCTGCTCAAGCCGATAAAGCCGTAGCGCATTGCGCCCGATAGCACAACCCAAATTCCGGCCTTATCCATCTGGTAAACCAATAGCGCCAGAACCAGAATAAAAAAAGCGTCCACTTCCATATCAAACCGGGCGCCAAACTGGCTTTGCATCTGATTGCGCCGCGCCAGCCAGCCATCCACCCCATCCAGCATCAGGGCAATGCCTGCCAGCGCCGTCATGCTCCAAGCTAAACCGGGTGTTGAGCGATAAGTAGCCGATGAAGCCGGCCAGAAGCGCGGCAAGACCCGCCCGCACCAGAGTGACTTCATTGGCTGCGCCGAATCGTTGCAACGGTTGGTGCTGAGGCAAAAACGGCAGCAGCGCCAGCACGCAGTCCGAAGAAAGCGACCATGCTTTGCCCGATATAGCGGCCGGTAATTGAAACAGCGCGGCCATCACGCTGGCCGCTCCAATCAGTAGCAGAAACGCGGTCAGCACATTCAATAACGCGCTGATCCATAGCGGCGGAAATGGAGATGCAGTGGATGAATTCATCATCTGGGCCACGGTTAGCGATAGTCAGGTGAACAAGTTGAAAAGTGATTTGATACAGGCGCGGGCCTTTTGGCTGATCACGCCGGGCTGCGGCGAAATTCGCGCCGAAAGCCTGAATGCGCCCGGCCCCAACGAAGCGCGGGTTCGCACTTTGTTTTCCGGCATCAGTCGCGGCACGGAAAGTCTAGTCTTTCGGGGCGCTGTGCCGCCCAGCCAGTATCAAGCCATGTGCGCCCCGTTCCAGCAAGGCGATTTTCCCGCGCCGGTGAAATACGGTTACTGCAATGTCGGCGTGGTCGAGCATGGCCCCGCCGATCTCATGGGGCGAACGGTGTTTTGCCTGTTTCCGCATCAGGATCGTTATGTGGTTCCGGCGGCGGCGCTCACGCTGATCCCGGCGACGGTTCCGCCGGGCCGGGCCGTATTGGCGGCGAATCTGGAAACGGCGCTGAATGCGCTGTGGGACGCCGCGCCGCGTCTGGGAGATCGAATCACAGTCATTGGCGCGGGCGTGGTCGGTTGCCTGATCGCGCGATTGGCGAGCCGATTGCCGGGTTGTGTCGTGCAGTTGATTGATGTGGACACGGCCAAGGCGGCTGTCGCTGAATCGCTGAACATTGATTTTGCCATGCCGGATCAGGCGGAAGGGGAACAGGATGTGGTGATTCACGCCAGCGGATCGCCCGCCGGGCTGATCACGGCGCTGAACTTGGCCGGATTTGAAGCCACGGTGCTGGAAGTCAGTTGGTTCGGCGCACAATCGGTGAATTTGCCGCTGGGCGAGGCTTTTCACAGTCGGCGGCTGACGATCCGCAGTTCCCAGGTCGGCGGCATCGCTGCTGCGCAGCGCAGCCGTTGGGATTATCGGCGACGGATGGCGACGGTGATGGATTTACTCGACGATCCGGCCTTGGATGCGCTGATTAACCGCGAGAGTCCCTTTGCTGATCTGCCGCAGATCATGGCTGAATTAAGCCGCAATCCGGGCGGCGCGCTCTGTCATCGCCTGGTTTATCCGGCAGCGGATTGAACCGGAATCGTGCAGAATCATCCCAAGTCTTTCCATGCAACCAACCCAGGGTCTCATCATGTATACCGTTTGCGTCCGTGACCATTTCATGATCGCCCACAGCTTCCGGGGAGAAGTGTTCGGCCCGGCCCAGCGCCCACACGGAGCGACTTATGTCGTTGATTTGGAGCTGCGCCGCCCGGAGTTGGACCCGGATGGCGTGGTGGTGGACATCGGCAAGGCCAGCAGTTGTCTACGCGCCGTGCTGGACGAGTGGAACTATCGCAATCTCGATGAACTGTCGGAATTTGCCGGCCGCAACACCACCACCGAGTTTCTGGCGCAGGCCATTTTCAATCGCATCGCCATTCGGATCGAAGACGGTCAATTGGGCGTTCACGCCACTGACCTGACCGCCATGCGCGTAACTCTGCATGAATCACATGTGGCTTGGGCCTCCTACGAGGGGCCATTGCCTTGAAGTGCGTCCATTTCCTGATTCCTGGCGATCCTGATACCCGCACCGGCGGTTATCTGTACGACCGCCGGATCATGGCCGGGCTGGCGGTGCTGGGTTGGCGGGTTGAACTGCATCGCCTGAGCGCCGCTTTTCCAATGCTGGATGCTGCTGCGCTGGATCAGGCCGATGCGGTGCTGGCGGCCTTGCCGGATCAGGCGTTGGCCGTGATTGACGGCTTGGCGCTGGGCGCAATGCCGACCGTCGCGGCCCGGCATCGCAACCGGTTGCGGCTGGTCGCGCTGGTGCATCATCCGCTGGCGCTGGAAACCGGCTTGACCGAGGCGCAACGCCAGCAACTCTACGCCAGCGAACGGGAAGCCTTGCGTCAGGTTCGGCGGGTGATCGTCACCAGTCCGAGTACGGCGCGGGCGCTGGCCGATTACGGCATGAGCCCGGAACAATGCGCAGTCGTAGTTCCCGGCACGGATCCCGCGCCGCTGGCGGCGGGTTCTGGCCGCGATGAATTGGCCTTGCTGTGCGTGGCCTCGCTGACGCCGCGCAAGGGTCACGCTGTGCTATTCCGGGTGCTGGCGCGGCTTAAACATGACCCTTGGCGGTTACGCTGCGCGGGCAGCGCCGATCTCGATCCGGTCACTGCCGCCGCTCTGTCATCCTGGGTTGAGCAATCGGGACTATCAGCGCGGATTAAGTTTCTGGGGGAACTGGATGAATCCGCTTTGGCGGGTGAATACCAGCAGGCCGATGTGTTTGTGCTGC
>JAAUTD010000294.1 GCA_012031845.1 Synechococcaceae cyanobacterium SM1_2_3 | reverse complement strand
CAGCGCCCCAATTTGCCCGTTCCGTGATCACTGCTCACGGCACGTGGAAAGCGCGGTGGAGGCGCTGAAGCTGGGCGCGTTTGATTTCGTCTCCAAGCCTTTTGACGTGTCGTGTTGCGCGACATGGTGGCAACCGCGTTGCGATTAAACCGCGCGGCGAAACCAGTCTGGATAGCAATCGTCCGGTGCTGCTCGGGCAGTCGGCGGCGATAACCGAGGTGCGGGCGATGATCGCCAAGCTGGCCCGCAGCCAAGCCCCGATTTTGATTAGTGGCGAATCCGGCACGGGCAAGGAGCTGGCGGCGCGCCTAATCCATTTGTCGGGGCCGCGGGCGGATCAACCCTTTGTGCCGGTCAATTGCGGGGCCATTCCCGAACATCTGATGGAAAGCGAATTTTTCGGTTACAAAAAAGGCAGCTTTACCGGCGCCACCCAGGATAAAGGCGGGCTGTTTCAGGCGGCGCAGAGCGGCACCCTGTTTCTGGATGAAGTGGCGGATTTGCCGCTGACTATGCAGGTCAAGCTGTTGCGGGCCATTCAGGAGCGGGCGGTGCGTCCAGTGGGTGGACAAGCCGAGATCGCGACTGATGTCCGGGTGCTGAGCGCCAGCCACAAGAATCTGGCGGCGCTGGTGCGAGACGGCGTTTTCCGCCAGGACTTGTTCTACCGATTGAACGTGATTGAAATGCGGCTGCCCAGTCTGCGCGAACATCCCGAAGACATCCCGGAACTGGTGCAGGCCATTCTCGACCGACTGAGCCGACAAGCGGGTTTGGCGCAACCCCGGATGGCTCAGTCGGCGTTGACGACGCTGCAAAGGTACGCTTTCCCCGGCAATATCCGCGAACTGGAAAATATTCTGGAGCGGGCCTTCACCTTGTGCGAGGACGGCCTGATCGAGGAGGCTGATCTGCTGCTGCCAACGCCGCAATCATCGCCCATGCGGTCACCATCTCCGGCGCAAATTGCTGATTTGGAAGAACCGACGCCGCCTGCTGTTGCACCACGCAGCGAATTTGAGCCGAGAACCGTGCCGATTTTGCAACCGCCGACCGGCAATCTGGAAGGCTATCTGGAAGAGATTGAACGGGCGGCGATCCTGCGGGCGCTGGAAGCGACCCGGCACAACAAGACCGCCGCCGCCGAGAAACTGGGGATCAGTTTTCGGGCGCTGCGTTACCGGTTGAAGAAGCTGGGGCTGGATTAATCACGGCCAACGGCAGTGAAAAGCCGGATTACAGCCGGGGTAACGGTTTCTATGAAGCGTTTGACGAAACGCCTCAGCGTGGCCGCGCTCTTTCAATTCCCACAACAAGTATTCAGGACTTTCGCTTCGGATTCAAAAACCGTTCGGGGTGAGCCGGTCGAACCCCGTTTTTTACCAATAAATGCCCCTCGACCGCTGAGCGTATCGAAGCGTCAGGGCGAACGGATGGAGCGAAAGCCCTGGCATCAAGCGCGCATCCTGCGGACTACGGGCGAGCATCCCCTTTTAATTTTCCCCCGGCCCTGGCCGACCGCTGGGCTTACCCAGCAACAGGGCGCGGGGATTCTGTTCCAGCAACTCGGCCAACCGTTGCATGGCCGCCGCCAGTTCACTGGCCTGAATCAGCAGCGCGTTCAGTTCGGGAACCGTGGTTTGTCCAAGCTGCTGCAATTCGCGCTGTCCGTCCTTGGCCAAGCCGCTCAAGTCCTGAGTAGTGCGATTAAAGCTGTCGGCTGTGCGGCGCACTGCTTGCGCCACAGCGCGGAAATCGGCCAAGGTCGCTTGAACCTGTGCGCCCAAATCGCCGGATTTTTCCAGTCCCGCCGCCAGTTGATCCAGCGCCTTGCCCATTCGATCCGCCCGCCCGGCCAATGAGCCGGTGAAGGTTTCAGCATGGGTGATGGTTTGCTTGAGGCTATCAGCCCGATCCGCCACCGCGCCGGTAATGGCGCTGAGATTTTGCAGCGTCCGGGTGATGGCGATCTGGTTGTCATCGCCCAGCAGCCGCTCCAGCCGCTGCGACAAATTATTCACATTGGTCAGGATGTTATTAAAGGCATCATCCAGCCGCGCCACCAGCGAAGGCCCGGCCTGAATCACCGGCAATTCCTGATCGGCTTTTTTTTCCAGCGGCAGTGATTGCGCGCCGCCGCCGCTGAGTTCCACCGAAGCCACGCCGGTCAGCCCACGAGTGGACAGAGTAGCAATGGTGTCGCGCCGAATTGGTATGCCCCGCTCAATGTTCAGCACCACGTCTACTTGATCAGGCGCATCGCGATCCAATTGGATCGATTCCACCTGCCCCACCTGAACGCCGCGATAGCGCACCGTCGCTTTGAGGTTCAGACCCGCCACTGACTCGCGAAAGTAAACCCGGTAGCGGTCATAGACTCGACTCTCGCCGCCCAGCGTCAGCCAGGACACGGTGGCGACCAGCGCCGCGCCGAGCAGCAGCACGAACAGCCCGACCAGAGTGTAATTTACTTGGCTTTGCACATTTGCTCCCGCGCCGCTCGACCGCGTGGCCCCTCGAAATAGGCTCGAATCAATGGATGTTCGTCCTGCGTCAGTTCCCGCATCGGCGCATCGCCAATCACCCGCTTTTCCCCCAGAAACGCCACTCGATCAGTGGCCTGCCACAGCGTGTCCAGATCATGCGTCACCATCACGACGGTTAATTTCAGCGATTCCTTGAGCTGCACCACCAGTTCATCGAAGGCTCCGGCGCTCACCGGGTCCAGTCCGGACGTGGGTTCATCCAGAAATAGGAGCGCCGGGTCCAGCGCCAGCGCCCGCGCCAGCGCCGCCCGTTTCAGCATTCCGCCGCTCAATTCACGCGGCAGTTTAGCGCCGGTCGCGGCGGGCAATCCGGCCAGCGCAATTTTGAGATCGGCGATCTCGGCGATCTGGCGCGGACTGAGCCGGGTATGCTCGCGTAAAGGCACGGCTACGTTCTCGCGCACGGTGAGCGAACTGAACAGCGCACCCTGTTGAAACAGCATCCCGAACCGGCGGCGCAAGCGGAACGCCGCGCTATCGCCAATGCCGACAATTTCCTGATCAAACAGACGGATTGATCCCGCAGTAGGCCGCAACAGCATGATGATCGCCCGCAGCAGCGTGGTCTTGCCCGAACCGCTGCCGCCCACCAGCGCCACGATCTCGCCGCGCTGAACAGCAAGATTCAGATGCTCATGAATCACGGTCGCGCCAAATTGCATCCGCAAGTCGCGAACCGCGATCACCGGATCAGACGCCGGGCCGATCACCGCCATAAGCCTACGCTGCCCAGCAGGATCGAAAACAGCGCATCGGCGGCGATCACCATGAAAATGGACTGCACCACGCTGACGGTAGTTTGTCGGCCCACGCTGTCGGCTCCGCCGCGCACCTGAAAGCCCTGATAGCAGCCGACCAGGGCGATGATGGCGGCGAAGAACGGCGCTTTACCGACGCCCAGCAGAAATGAGGTGGGCGTGACCACCAGGACAAAGCGATCAATAAAATCCTCAAAGCTCACTTCCAGCAGCGCCCGCGCCATGACCATCCCGCCGAACACGCTAAGCGCATCTGCGAACACGATCAGCAGCGGCAAGGCGATAATCAGCGCCAGCAGCTTGGGCAGCACCAGCAAATCCATCGGTGAAATGCCGATGGTGCGCAGCGCGTCTACTTCTTCGGTGACCTGCATGGTGCCAATCTGGGCGGTGTAGGAGGAACCGGTGCGGCCAGCGACGATGATGGCGGTGATCAGCGGAGCCAGTTCGCGCAACATGGTCAGCGACACCATGTCAACGATGAAGATGTTGGCTCCGTAGAATTTAAGCTGCTGGCCGCCCTGATAGGCAATGACAATCCCCAGCATAAAGGACAGCAGCGCGATGATCGGCAGCGCATTAACGCCAGCGGTTTCGATATTGCTGAACAGCGCCGCCCAGCGGAACCGGCGCGGATGCAGGGCGAGTCGCCCATCGCCACCGCCGCTTCGCCAATAAAGGCCATGAATTCAGCTACCCGCGTCAGGTGAAAAACGACGGTCCGGCCGAGCTGTTCCAGCGGGTTTTGCGGCGAGGGCGGGGGTGGGATCGTTCCGGCGGCGGCAAGGCGTTCCTGCACCAAATCCAGCAAAGCCCGATGCTCTTCGCGGAACTGAAGCAGGCTCACCGCATGACCGTTCCGTTCTCTGTCGGCGACCAGATTGAGCAGACGCAACGCGCCGATGGTGTCTATGGCGACAATGCCGGAACCATCCAGCCTCAAATCGCCGGTCGGCCAGGGTACAGCGACGATCTGGCGATCCAGCGCCTCAATCCCGTCCAGCGTCCAGCGCCCTTCGCAATAGCATTGCTCCGGCTCGCAGCGGATCGCAGCGGTTGTAAGGGTTGGCATTGCCGCAATGGTCATGAGTAATGGATGCTTGGTTGGGTTTCAACGTGGATTCAGTTTTCGCCAGGCAGCGGGGTCTTGCTGGTCGCCGGGTTTTTCCCAGATACCGCGTCTGGCCCGTTGCGCTTCGGCTTGTGCCCGATGATAAGCCGGATCGTCATTGTATTGCTGGTAGACGATGGCTTTTCCCTGCCGCACCAGTTCCAGACCGGCGTCGCGCTGGCCGACCCATACCTGCGCCACGGTTCGGCCATAGCGATCCTGATCCTTGACCTGCAACCGAATCGAACCCGAGTCGGATATAACTTGCGCATGGCGTCACGCGAATGCTGGCCCCACGGCTTCTGGCCCATTTCCGGGGTATCAATGCCAAATACCCGCACCTTGACCTCGCCGCTGGAACAATGAGCAGTCAGGGTATCGCCGTCATAAACCGACTTGACCGTGCAGATCAAGACCAAGGGTCCAAACCCGCTGCTGCCGGCAAACCTCACCGACCTCTTCATCATGAACAAGGCCTGGGCCGAAAAGAACGGCTCGACGGCGCCGCA
>JAAUTD010000293.1 GCA_012031845.1 Synechococcaceae cyanobacterium SM1_2_3 | reverse complement strand
GCGGCTATTACCATATAGCACCGATTAAAATCCCAAGCTCTTCATGAAATTAGTAAACATCTGGGCAATAGAGGAACTGCGCAGAATCTCACTGCGCGGGACGCCATTTGACAAGTGGTTGAACCAGAACTGCAACCCACCTGCATCCGGCTCCCGTTGGAAGAAAGTGAGATACAAATTGGTTAGAAACTCCCGGTCGGTGGTGTTCCGCCCGCTATACTCGGCGCTGTTGAAAAAGTCGCTGGCCATTTGCCGAAATGCTGGCTTTCCATCCCCGGCCGCTTGCGCTCGATTGACTTGATCGACCCAATAAGCCAGTCCAGCAGGCTCGGGACTGCGGCGCAAAATAGAGACGTAGTAATGAGTGATCAGCGTGATGGCAGGGTCTTCGTTGGCAAGGATGATTTGCAGGATGGCTGGCAAGGCCGAAACCCCCGCCGAAGGGCTTCCAACTGCTTGGCCACCAACAGCCGTTGCAATTAGAAAGAAAACGGCACACCTTAATTTTGCTCTATCGAACATTAATTCAGCTCCGGTCTTGCTTAGATTTGGCTTGGAAAACAGAACGCAAAGCTAATCGGACGAGGGTCGCGCAGCGACCCGAAGGTCCGAGCGACGGGTTAGGGTTAGGCAAAAAGCCATAACCGCAACAGCGGTGCAAAACGATTATTGCGCCACAGAAATGCCCTGTATTTTTGGTCTTCCCGAAAAACACTCTGTGTCACTAACAATTACTGTTACAGATTTGGCGGTGGAAAACGCCATTAATGTGGCTGCGTAGTGAGTCTTGCAGCCTGGGTGGCTTGAGTCGGACATATAACCATCAGGCGAAACGCAACCCGCTGGATTTATAATTGCTCGGTTCGTTTCAATCGAAAAAGTGTCTGAAGCCCAGCCTGTGCGAAGTTTAGTTATTGGTAGGGGCCCAGCCTCCGCAGCTAATGCCTCTGCGGTCAGCAGGCCACAGGCAAGGCAAGCGCCAGCAACCAGTAAAGATTTTCGTGTTGTTGTACAGATCGATTTCATTAGATTATCGCCAATTTCCAACTGGTCACGGATATTCATGGTTACCTCACGATTGTAGTCAGTTTTTACTGCTTAATTAGCTCATCTTAGGCAAAAAAAAACCATAAAGTGCCTTATTGAAAATAAATTTTCTACTTAAGTTGACTTAAATACTCGGAATTAGCGGTGATTGATGGATCGTCGGGCTTCTGCGATAGAGGCAGCCAAAAGACCGAGCGCAAATGTCGGCTAAATGCGATAAAAGATAACGCTGAGAAGAAGAAATGAGAGAGGGGAGTTTGACGCAGCAGCTTAATGTTGATAACGGCGAACCGCCTGGTTATGTTCGTTCAGCGTTCGGGAAAAGATATGGCCGCCCTGACCATTCGCCACGAAATACAGCGCATCGCCGGACGCGGGATTGACTGCCGCCGCCAATGCCGCCGCGCCGGGCAAGGCAATCGGCGTTGGCGGCAAGCCTTTACGAGTGTAGGTGTTGTACGCGGTGTCGGTGGTCAAATCTGTTTTGCGCAGGTTGCCGTCGAAGGCGTCGCCCAACCCGTAAATCACCGTGGGATCGGTCTGCAATAACATGCCCTGCTGCAAGCGCCGGGTAAAAACGCCAGCGATTGCCGCCCGTTCCGTCGCCAGCCCCGTTTCCTTTTCCACGATTGAAGCCAGAATCAGGGCTTGATAGGGATCGCTCAGCGGCAATTGCGGGGAGCGTTGGCCCCAAGCCTGATTCAGTCGCCGATCCATTGCGAGCAGCGCCCGATGCAAAAAGGCTTCATCCGTCAAGCCAGCCGGGAAGTGGTAGGTATCGGGGAAAAATCGCCCTTCCGGGTGTTCGGCTGGCCGACCCAGACGCGCCATGATTTCGGCGTCACTGGCTTCGCGCAAAGTCTGGGTGATTTTGGGATGCGTCGCCAGCGCCCGGCGCAATTGCTGGAAAGTCCAGCCTTCCACCACGGTCAGGGAATACTGGATGACTCGCCCGTTGACGATTTGGGCCAGCAGGCGGCGCGGCGTCATTCCTGGAGTTATAGCGTATTCGCCTGCCTTGAGCCGGGACGCCAGCCCGTTGAGTCGGGCGTAGCCATGCAGATACAGCGCCGACCGCAACAAACCCGGCTGCCGTTGCAACTCCGCAACCAGATCAGCCATCTTCATGCCCGGTTTCAACTCCAGCGTCAGACCGCTGGCGGGCGCGTCAAGCGGGGTATCAAGAAAGCTGCGGTAATCGGCGTAAACCAGGTACAGGGCCGCGCCGGACAGCAGCGCCAACACTGCCAGCGCCCATAACCATCGTTGAAGTTTGCCAGGAACCGCATTCCTCACCCTCCAACCCTCGCCCGGCAACAGGCGAAGGGAGCGAACGGGAACGTCCTGTTCCATGTTCGATTTCATTCCAGAGCGCGGAAAATCACCGAGCCGTTGGTGCCGCCGAAGCCGAAGGAATTGGACAGCGCCACTCTAATTGAACGCTCCTGAGCGGTATGCGCCACATAGTTCAGATCGCAACCCGGTTCCGGCTGATCCAGATTGATAGTCGGCGGCGCAACCTGATCGCGGATCGCCAATATCGAGAAAATCGCCTCGACCCCGCCGGCCGCGCCCAGCAAATGCCCAGTCATCGATTTGGTCGAACTCATCGCCAACTGATAGGCGTGATCGCCGAACACGGTTTTGGCCGCCTCGCTCTCGATCTTGTCGCCTGCCGGGGTGGAAGTGCCGTGAGCGTTGATGTAATCAACCGCATCCGGGTTGATTTGCGCATCGCGCAACGCATTCAGCATGGCTCGGCGAGCGCCGTCGCCGTCTGGCGGCGGCAGGGTCATGTGATAGGCATCGCCGCTCATGCCGAAGCCAATCAGCTCGGCATAAATCCGGGCGCCGCGCTGTTGGGCTGATTCGTATTCTTCCAGCACCATCACGCCCGCGCCGTCGCTTAGCACAAATCCATCGCGATCCTGATCCCACGGCCGACTGGCCCGCTCAGGATCGTCGTTGCGCGTGGACAGCGCCCGCGCCGCCGCGAAACCGCACAGCCCGGTTGGCGTCGTCGCCATTTCGGCCCCGCCCGCGATCATGACATCCGGCATCGCCGCAGGCAATCAGGCGGCCCGCCAGTCCAATACTGTGGGTGCCGGTGGTGCAGGCGGTGACTACGGCCAGATTCGGCCCTTTGAAACCATACATCACCGACAGATTGCCGGAGACCATATTGATAATGCTGCGCGGCACGAAGAACGGCGTCAGTTTGCGCGGCCCGCCCTTCAGAAAAGCCGAATGACCTTCTTCAATACCCGGCAAGCCGCCGATGCCGGAACCGATAAAGCTCCCAATCCGTTCGGCATTGGCTTCGGTCACTTCCAGGCCGGAATCCTGAATCGCCTGTATCGCGGCGGCCATCCCGTAATGAATGAAAGCATCCATTTTTTGGCTTCTTTCAGATTCAGGTAGTTTTCAACCTGAAAATCCTTCACCGGCCCGCCGATCTGCACTGGAAAGCTGCCGACGTCGAAGGCGGTGATCGGCCTGATCCCGCTGCGGCCAGCCAGAATGTGAGCCCAGGCGCTCTCCACGGTGCTGCCCACCGGGGACACGATGCCCATACCCGTCACTACCACTCGCCGCTTCAACACGCGACTACCCTCATTTGCGTTATGCTGAAAAACAAGGCCGCGGCCCCCAGCGGCGGTCGCGGCGATGATCCTGAACTGAGCGGGACTGCCGCTCTCACCCCGAATGCGATACGATGTAGTCAATCGCCTGTTGCACAGTCGTGATTTTTTCGGCGTCTTCGTCGGGGATTTCCAGTTCAAATTCCTCCTCCAGCGCCATCACCAGTTCTACGGTGTCCAGAGAATCGGCGCCCAGATCCTCAACAAATGAGGCTTCATTCGTTACCTGTTCTTCCTTGACGCCCAATTGTTCAATGATGATTTTCTTGACGCGGGCTTCGATATTGCTGATGTCGGTCATGATGGTTTGCTTCCTCGTTGTGTTTCAATCCACGCCCGCTGTGTTAAGGCAGACGAAATTTGGTTAAGTTACCACAAAGTTTGACGCAGTTTACGACCCCGCGCCGGTTACCGGTATCCGGCTTTTGGCCTTTTGGCTACAGACCGCCAGCCGCTGGTCAGGCCATATACATCCCGCCATTGACGTGCAAAGTTTCGCCGGTGATGTAAGCAGCGGCGGGAGACACCAGAAAAGCCACTGCATGGGCGATATCCTGCGCTTCGCCCAGCCGTTGCAGCGGGATCGCTCCAATCAGGGTTTGGCGTTGCGCTTCGGGTAATTCGCGGGTCATGTCGGTCGCGATTAAACCGGGCGCTACCGCATTCACAGTGATATTGCGCGAACCGATTTCGCGCGCCAGCGATTTGGTAAAGCCGATGATGCCGGCTTTGGCGGCGGCGTAATTGGCCTGACCGGCGTTGCCGGTGACGCCCACCACTGAAGTAATGTTGACGATGCGACCGTGCTGCGCCTTCATCATGCCGCGCAACACCGCCTTGCTGAGCCGGAAAACCGAGGACAAATTGGTGTCAAGAATCGTCGCCCATTCTTCCTCTTTCATCCGCAATAGCAGATTGTCGCGGGTGACGCCGGCGTTATTGACCAGAATGCTGGGTGGGCCAAATTCCTGAGTGACGGTTTTGACCACAGCGTCCACCGACGCCGGATCAGTCACGTCCAGCCGCAGGCCGCGCCCTCTAACGCTGCGGTCGCGCCAATCCTGGTTGATGGCCTCAGCCCCGGCATCGGTCGTCGCAGTGCCAATGACGGTGGCGCTCCAGCGTCCCAGTTCGCGGGCAATCGCCTGGCCAATGCCGCGACTGGCTCCAGTCACCAGCGCAATTTCGCCTTCCAGCATCGTCATCATCCCATCGCTCCCTTGCGCTCAATTCTGATTTTTCAGGACTTTCGCTTCTGGTTTAAAGCC
>JAAUTD010000292.1 GCA_012031845.1 Synechococcaceae cyanobacterium SM1_2_3 | reverse complement strand
TCGCTTCGGATTAAAAAACCGTTCGGGGTGAGCCTGTCGAACCCCGTTTTTACCGATGAATGCCCTTCGACAAGCTCAGGGCGAACGGATGGAGCGAAAGTCCTAGGTTTTTATCATTATGCGCTTGCCGGTATCAGGATTAAATCGGCTGTAGCGTCGGCATCTTGCCCGCGCTGCGACGATACCGGTTTTAAAGCCAGCGCAGATCGAAACTGTACGGCGTCAGCGATCCCGGCGGCGGCTCCAGCGGCGGCGCATCCGGCGCTACGCTCAGCGGTTCCACCACAAAGCGTTCAGCCCGGCGGGCCGCCGCATCCTCCTGATCATTCGGCAGGCCGTCATAACCACCCCCTTGCGGTTTCCATTCATGCAGCGTGACTTGCAAAGCGCCCGGATGGTCGGGGTGGCTTAACACCAGTTCGATGGCGCCCTGTGCTTCCAGGCTGGGATGCAAGCCGGCCCACGGTTTAACGCCGATAGCGCACGCCATACAGCCGGGTTTCGCCATCAATTTCATGCTCTTGCCGCAGCGGCAGCCAGTAGCCGTTGACCGTAAGCCACCAGTCGGACAGCGCCAGGCTGGCTTCAGGCTGGTCGCGCAAACTGATTTCCAGCCGGGTAGTGCTGGCGTCCACCAGCCGCGAATGACCATGTTCCTGCGCCAGCGCATCGCCCAGCAGCGGCCAGAACTCCAGGCCACGGCGCACCGTCAACTGGCAACCGCCAAATTCCACTGCGCCAACGTGATAGTAACTCTCGTCCAGCAGCTCGCTAATGATCGGTTGCCCCAATCCCAGGCCCGCCCGCGCCAGCTCGTCCAGCACCTCCCACAGATCAGCCCGGAGGTAATACGGCAGGGCGAACCGATCATGCAGTTCCCGGCCCCAGTGCATCAGTCGGGGAGGCTGCGGTTTCTGGATCAGCAGGGCGGCAATCGCCCGCAGCAAAGCCGCCAGCGCCGCCAGCCGTTCTGGCGTGGGCGGCATGCGGAAAGCGCGAAATTCCACCAGCCCGGCCTGGCCGCGTCCCGGCAAATACGGATTCCACAGTTTCTCGATATTGATTTCAGTACGATGGGTATTGCCGCCTGCGTCCGCCAGAAAGGGCGACAGACTTTGCCAAAGCTGTTCCGGGGTCGGATTGCGCTGACGATCCAGCAGGGTCAGCGCCAGCGCCAGTTCCTCGACAATTTCGGCAGTGCGTTCGTCAGGACGGGGGGCTTGACTGGAATTGCCGACGCAATCAGTGGTGAAGTAGAACGACAGCGCTGGATGCCGGTTGAAATAGCTGATCAGGGCGGGCAACAGACGCGGCGCGGTCAAAAATGGACTGCTGTTGGGGGCCGGGCCGCCCAGGGTCAATTGGCCGCCGCCGCCGGAATCGGTGATCTGGCCGTTGTAATTCAGCCGGTAGGGCGACAGTCCGGCATTGGCGGCTGTAGCGAAGCTGAGGCGGGTTTCGCGCAGAAAATCGGTGACATCGGGAGCCGGAGCCATGTTGACTTCGACCACCGCCGGATCAGGAGTGAGCGTCGTCCAGGCTACGGTGGAATCCACCGGCGGCGGAAATCCGCACAGGATCAGGCCGGGCAGTTGCGCCGCCGTGGCCGCCGCGCCAATACTCTCCAGCAATTCCAGAAACAGGGCGACTTCGCCGCAGGCCGGCAATTCCACGCAAGGCGCGGCGACTTCCCCTAAACCCTGCTCCGGGCCAGGCCAGCCCATCCCCAACAGAAATAAACCCTGTTCGGCCAAATCGTCGCGCAAGCCACGGCCCGGAATCGGCTGACCATGCAAACTGGGGCGGGTCAGGCGCGGATCGCGCTCAGGGTTGGCCAGCACCGGCAGCCCGTCCCGGCGAAATGCCATCCGCAGAGCTGGGTAACACTCGACGGTGAACAGCAGCGCCGTCCAGCCTCTTGCCCCCAGATGCTGGGCCAGCAGCTCCCAGAAGTCCTCCATCGCGTTTTCCGGCAGCGGGAGCGGGGCCAGTTCCAGCAGCGGATCGGCCGGGCCAGGCCAAATCGGCTGACCATCGCGCCGCCGGTACAGCCCCAGGCTCCAGCGCGGCAGGTCTTCCTTGGGATATTGTCGGCCAACCGTGCGCAACACCGCGCTGCCCGGCGTCAGATGGACTGCTTCCGCCAACATCTGGCGGGCGCGGTTCTCCTTGCTGGGGCCAAGCGCATTATTCAGCCATTCCGGCGTTTCAGCGCGCCGGTCAGTAAATGTGGGTTCCGCGCCAACCCAAATCGCCAAATCACGGCGCTTGAGTAGATCATCATGGGAACGGATAGCCTGTTCAAAAGCGGGGGAATGAGTCTTCATGATGCCAGTAGAAGCCTGATAGGTGTAAAACTGAGGCGCGATTGTACGGGATTTGATTGCCAAATCGGTTAATGCCGTATGCAAACAGCTCAAGTTTTTATTAACATCTGGAATAGCAGGAATTTTCCCCTCCTTGGATAAGGAGGGGCGGCGCGTCAGCGCCGGGGTGGCTCGACTCGGCAAATCTATAACTCGTTTAGGGCTGCTATAGCATAGCTAAAAGCCATTGGCGCTAATGATTAGAAGGCGCGGGCTTCTTCTTTGCAAAAATCGCACAGGCATTTCAGGGATCAGCACTAGCGCGACTGATCGCCCAAACTTCGAGCGTAATTGCACCACCAGAGTGCAAACCCGGGCGCATTCGCTAATGGTGCTGGCGGTCGTCATTACATCGTCAATAAGCGCGATATGCGTTCCGGGTAATGAATGACCCAATGCAAATGCGCCAAGTGGATTGGTCTGGCGATGACGGGCATCCAGTTGGGTCTGGGGCAGGGTGTAGCGGATGCGGCGTAACAACAAAGGCTGTAACGGAATCCGCAACCGGCGGGCGGCGGTTCGCGCCAGTTCCAGCGCCTGATTGAAACCACGCTCGCGCAACCGCCGTGGATGCAGCGGCACCGGCGCAATGCAATCCGGCCAAGGCCCGCCGCGTTCGACCAGCGTAGTCGCGAACAGATCGCCCAGCAGGCGGGCATTGGCTAAACGCCCGCCGAATTTCAGAGTCTTGATCAGGGCGTCCAGCGGCGGTTGATAGCGAAAGGGCGCAAAGGCGCGGTCGAAAACCGGCGGTTGCGCCTGGCAGTGGCTACACAATCCGGCGCTATTGATCGGCAATGGCAAGGCGCAGCGGGGACAAGAGTTCAAATTTCGCGGCAAATCGGCCAGACAAGCCGCGCATAAATCATGTTGCCTCGCGCCATCGGCTCCACACAGCAGGCAGGTGGGCGGCAGCAGCCGGTGTTGAAGCGAATTCAGCCAGCCGACCGCCCCATTCAGCATTCCATGAAGGATAATAGGGGAACTGTTCCCAAAACGGGTTTTGTTGGGCATTTCATCGTGCCAGTCTCTAACTACTGAGGATTGCAAGCATGTCTCTCCTGGAACAAAGCGAAGATACGGCGATTGGCAAAGTGGCGCGCGGCTCCTCCGCCAAGCGGGCTGCCACGTTGATGAACTATGGCAACATCATCGCGATTCTGATCCCATTTCCGCTGCTGATTTTCTGGTTCGGCGCATCCATGCTGGTGTACGCCATGAACCGGCATCATCCCGATCCCAAGGTCGGCTACTACACCCAGCAGGCGGCTTACCGGTTTTATGGCGTCACCGGTTTCTTTATCGTGATTGCTACTTTTATCCCTGGCAACGGCTGGATTTGGCATCTGATCGCCTGGATTGTGGCGGCGTTGATTCTGATTCCCTGGTCCATTATTGACTTGCGCCGGATTTACCGGGATGAGTGGATAGATATTGAACTGGACGACCAAGGTCATCCGGTATCTGACGGTCACTGGTCGCAAGCGACATAATCAGGACTCTCGCTCCATCCGTTCGCCCTGTGAGCCTGCCGAAGGGCATTCATCGTAAAAGCAGGGTTCGACCGGCTCACCCCGAACGGTTTTTAAACCAGAAGCGAAAACCTGATAAGAGAGAATCCATTCTTTCTGCATCAACCCTGCTTGCTGTGTGGCCTGAACCGCTGATTGTCACTGATGATGATTTCGCAGCGCCCCTATCAGTGAAATCAATTTAATCAGTGTACATCTGCGATTCAGACATCGCCGTTGTTTATCAGCCAAAGGCATCGCTACTCCACTAATCGCAAGCGTGCGTTTCGACTGCTCTGACGATGCGCTGCGCCCCGTTTCTTTAATGGCGAATGAGCAGTCATTGAGGGTGTTGCAGGTGCCAAGTCTGACTTTGAATCGGTATGATCCAGAGTAAAAAACGCCATGAGTTGTTGTAGTTCTTCGGCCTGACCGCCCATGGCCTGACTGGCAGCGGCAGTCTGTTCAACCAAGGCGGCGTTTTGCTGCGTCATCTGATCCATTTGCAGAATAGCATTGTTGACTTGTTCAATGCCGCCCGCCTGTTCACGCGCCGCCGCTGCCATTTCGGCCACAATATCGCTGACTTTTTTCACCGCCGTCACAATGTCCTGCAAGGTCTGGCCGGAGCGTTCTACCAATTGGCTGCCATCTTCAACTTTGTTCACACTGTCGCTAATTAACCGCTTAATTTCCTTGGCGGCATCGGCGCTGCGTTCAGCCAGCTTACGGACTTCTGCCGCTACCACCGCAAAGCCCCGACCCTGTTCGCCCGCTCGCGCGGCTTCTACCGCCGCATTGAGCGCCAGCAGATTAGTTTGAAATGCGATCTCGTCAATAACGCCAATAATTTCAGCAATCTTGCGACTGCTCTGGTTAATGGCGCTCATTGCGGTAATCGCCTGCTCTACTACTTGTCCGCCCTGTTCAGCTTGAGTGCGGGCGCGCTGGCTAATTGATTAGCCTGGTTAGCATTTGCCGCGCTTTGTTTGACGGTACTGGTCAGTTGTTCCATGCTGGACGCGGTTTGTTCCAGCGCCGAAGCCTGCTGTTCGGTGCGCTGTGATAAATCGGCGCTACCCTGTGCAATT
>JAAUTD010000291.1 GCA_012031845.1 Synechococcaceae cyanobacterium SM1_2_3 | reverse complement strand
GTTTTTGAACCCGAAGCGAAAGTCCTGATAGGTAAAAAGCGGGGTTCGACCGGCTCACCCCGAACGGTTTTTGAACCTGAAGCGAAAGTCCTGCGGTTTTTAATCCAGAAGCAAAAGTCCTGTTTTAGACATCAGTGACTTTGGTGATGGGTATTCCATAGTCCTGAATCCGTCGCCACAAGGTGGAGCGGCTCATCCGCAGCTCCTTGGCGATCAACCCCAGGTTGCCGCCGGTGAATTCCAGCAGCCGGACAATTTCCATCCGCTCGAACTGTTCCAGCCGGGATAGATTGTTGGTGTCGACTAGCCCGGCGGGCAGCCATTCCCCGGCTTCGATCAGCGGGCCTTCGCTTAAAATCAGCGCCCGCTCAATCAGGTTTTCCAGTTCCCGCACATTGCCCGGATAATCATAGATATAGAGGCCCTGCATGGCTTCTTCACTAATCCCGATAATCCGCGGATTCAGCTTCCGGCTGTGTTTTTTGATGCAGTAATCAGTTAATAGCCGCAGATCATCCATTCGTTCATGCAGCGGCGGAATATGAATGGGAAACACATTAAGCCGGTAATATAAATCCTTGCGGAAGCGGTTTTTACTGATTTCAGCGGGCAAATCCTTATTGGTTGCGGCGATGATGCGCACATCCACCTGCTGCACTTCGTTTTCGCCCACCCGACGGAATTGCCCATCATTCAGGACTTGCAGCAGCTTTATTTGCAGGGACGGACTCATTTCACTGATTTCATCGAGAAAAATAGTGCCGCCGTTAGCAATTTCAAACAGACCCTTGCGGTTGTGCGATGCGCCGGTAAATGCGCCGCGTTTATGACCGAACAACTCGCTTTCCAATAAATCTTCCGGGATTGTTCCACAGTTCTGTTCAATAAAAAGCTTGTCCTTGCGCGGGCCATTGTAGTGAATATAACGAGCCAGCAGGGTTTTACCGGTGCCGGTTTCTCCAGTCAACAGCACAGTGACCGAATGTTCGATCACTTTCCTGACTGATTCAAACACCCGCTGCATGGCGACGCTTTTTCCAATGATCTCGGCTTCATGCAGTTCTCTGCTGATTTCCTGCCGCAGAAAGGTGTTTTCTTCCTGTAATTGCTGATTGGCGGCTTGCAGTTGCCGGAGCAACTGCTGATTAGCCAGCGTCAAATCATAACTTTCCAGCGCCCGCTTAACGGTAATGCGCAGTTCCTGCCGATTCCACGGTTTGGTGATGTAGCGGTAGATATGGCCCTGATTGATCGCTTCAATAATGGCGGCGGTGTCGGTGTAGCCGGTCAGAATCATGCGGATGACATTGGGTTTTAACAGCAGGATTTTCGCCAGCAGTTCTACTCCAGTCATTTCCGGCATCCGCTGATCAGCCAACACCAAAGCGATATCTTCCCGTTCCAGCCATTGCAGGGCTTCAGTGGCGCTGGACGCAGTAAACACTTCGTAATCTTCAGCAAAGGTCAGGGTTAATGCCCGCAGGATTTCCATCTCGTCGTCAACGATTAATATCGCGTGTCGTCTCAAATCATTCTCCCCATAAAGCGCAATGGCAATTCAATCGTAAATTCGCTGCCCTGATTAATGGCGCTGGCGACCCGAATTTTTCCGCCGTGTTTTTCAATGATTCCATAGCTGATGCTCAATCCCAAGCCAGTGCCAGTCCCGACGGGTTTGGTAGTAAAAAAGGGATCAAAAATGCGACTGAGATGATCATCGGCAATGCCGCAGCCATTATCCCTGATGATGATTCTAACCCAGCCTTGTTCTGCTTCGGTTTTAATCCATACCTCGCCCTGTTGCCGAATCGCCTGAGCGGCGTTTTGCAACAGATTCAGCAAGACCTGATTAATCTGGCTGGGATAGCATTCCACCAGTGGCAGATTGCCATAGTCGCGGTGATGGTAATTCGGTTCTGATAATACTTAACCAGCAGGTTCAAAGCCGATTCAGTACCCTGATGGATATCGGTCAGCACTAGACCCAGGTCATCCGTGCGCGAAAAAACCCGCAAGTCCAGCACGATCTTCTTGACCCGTTCGGCACCATCCTTACAACTGGCAATAAGTTGATACAAAGTTTCGACGGCTTTTTGGAAACGCTGATCCTGCTGGTAAACATCGCCGCGCCGACGATGGGGCGCTTTGGGATCATGGCCGCTGGAATAGGCGTCAATGATGTTAATCAGCCGTCCAACATAATCTTCAATAAACTCCAGATTGCTGGACACATAGCTGATGGGATTATTGAGTTCATGCGCAACGCCCGCCACCAGCAAACCCAGCGAAGCCATTTTTTCGGACTGGATCAATTGGGTTTGAGTTTTCGCCAGTTGCGCATAAGCCGCTTCAATCTGCTGGTGGCGCTGCTGAAGTTCCTGATTGGCGCTGGACAGCTCCTGTGTTCGCGCCACAATTTTACTTTCCAGATCGCGGTTCATCTCTTCCAGCAGGCGGCGGCGTTCCCGTTCGGCGGTCAAGGCTCGCAGCAATAAATGACCAGCATAAACCAGAATCAGCGCGATCATCCCGGAGAAAACCGGCAGCCAGAAACTCCATTGCGCAAAAATCAGCACCGCAGCGGCGAATAGCAGACTGACTAATAAAAGAGTAGTGAATAACCCGATAAGCGGCCTGAGTTGCGCCAGCAGAACACTGCTCGCCAACAGCAGAGGCAACAACAGCAGTAAGCGGGTCAACAAGGTGAGTTCAGTCACAAAATGGTCTTCGAGCAGATTGCTAATCAGGTTGGCTTGAATTTCGACCCCGGCGGAGGGCTGATTGACAACCCAGGAGAATGGAGTCAGGAAGGTATCGCCCGACAGTCGTTGCGGTTCGGGAATGGCTTCCAGCCAGCGGCCTACCAGAACAATTTTGCCTGAAAAAACTCCTGGCGGCAGCATCTGTTCATAATCAAGGGCCTGGTAATAGGAAATCTTCCTGAAAGAATTAGGCGGTCCCCGGTAATGAATCAGCATTTCCTGTGACAATGTTTTGTAATTGAACGGGTTGTTGCTACGGTTAACGCTGAGCGCGGCATTTGGCGTCTGGGCTGGAGAAGTTTCCAGATAGTGTTTAACGGTCTGTAAGGCAAATGACGGCATATCTGGCGTGAGTAGCCGCGCCCTTCGCACTACGCCGTCTCCATCAATGCTGATAAAAGGATTGCCGACGGTGGCGACCTCGCGCAATGCCGGAATCGGATCAATCCGAATGGTGTGGCGAAATAGCGGATCATTCACAACTGACAAGGCGCTGACCAGAACGACGTTATTAGCTTCGCGCACCGCGTCAACCAATGCCTGATCTTGTTCTGACTGTGACGGCTCGGCAAACAGAATGTCGAAGCCGATGACTTTAGCTCCGGCTTTATGCAGTTGCCGAATCAATTGGGCGTGAAGGCTGCGCGGCCACGGCCATTGTTGCTTGATCTCGGCCATTGAAGGTTCATCAATAGCGACAATCACGATTTGATCAGGCGGCGGCTGATGTTGATGCAGGGTGAATAGCAGGTCGAGTCCTTTCAGTTCGGCAAAGACAAAAAAGGACAGATTGGAGGTCAGGATCGTCAGCGCCAAGGCCACCCCTGCAATGAGCGCAGCAGACCTCAAGGATGCCGGTCGGCTTAATCGGATTTCGAGTTTAGGCATGGTGCGTTAAAGTCATGGAATAATCACTCCCCTCGCCCGCTTGCGGGAGAGGGGGTCGGGGGAGAGGGCGCTACGACCGCCTGCCCTATTCGTTCCAGCACACCCTCCAATTGCTTCATGACGTCGTGATTCCAGAACCGCAGCACCACAAACCCCTGACTTTCCAGCCAAAGCGTTCTGGCCTGATCATAGTCCATCTGGTCAGCGTGTTGCCCGCCATCCAGTTCAATAATCAACCGGTGTTCCAGGCAAATAAAATCAACGATGAAACAGCCCATCGGTTTTTGTCGCTTGAACTTCAATCCCATGAAACGCCGCGCCCGCAAGTAACGCCATAACAGCTGTTCTGCTTCAGTGGCGTGGCTTCGCAGGTCTCTGGCGTAGTTTAATGCGCCTCTCCCCGACCCCTCGCCCGCACGCGGGCGAGGGGAGATTTATCACGCTTGATGATGACAGCCCTCTCTCCTGTGTGCGGGAAAGAGGGGATTGAACTGGAAATTGAGAATCAGACGGACAGAGGCGTTTAGTAGCGAGTCCATGCGCCCTCTCCCCCGACCCCTCTCCCGCACGCGGGCGAGGGGAGCTTTAACTGGAAATTGAGAATAAGCCTGGCAGAGGCGGCCCGCTCAGGAAGGTACAGCAATTCTAAACGGGTTGTCATTCTTCCTAATAACGCACTCTCTGCACCGCCGCACTCCCCTCGCCCGCTTGCGGGAGAGGGGCCGGGGGAGAGGGCGATTTTAAAATCAATCTCTCGAATAAGATTGCTATAACAAGAGGTCAGGATTAACCATTCACCCGCTCAATTACGGGCAGGGATCAAACCATTCAAAACAGCCATTCATGCAAACCCAACAGCCTCCTTGTCCTGAATCAGAAGTGTTCACTCGCACGAACGCTTCGCCTTTAGGAATGGAGTCGTTATCAATTTCCACGACCTTGATGGCCCCGGATTTATCAGAGAAAACAACCAGAACCGTATTTGGTTGAACATTTATCAAGGTATCAACAGGCACTTCAGCACCAGTCAGCTTCATTGTCTTACTCCTCGCGGTGTGAGATTAGAAATTTAAAACCAGCCGGCCCAGAAAGGTGCGTTCCGGGATAAACCGTGTCAATTCAGCGTCGTTTGCGATCTGAAAAGTGTAATCCTGAAACCTGAACTTTCTATCCAGTAAGTTATTTACCTCGAACGACAACACGCCTTGGCGCTTCGGCAGGCGGTAAACCGACGCCAGCGTTCAGCAAAGTAAAGTTTTTCGCTTTCGGTACGGCAACACCGTGAATGGTGCGTGGATCAAGGAATTGCACCTCCTGATTCACATACACCA
>JAAUTD010000290.1 GCA_012031845.1 Synechococcaceae cyanobacterium SM1_2_3 | reverse complement strand
CCCGTTCTACAACTCGTTGAGGTGGATATGCGTTACATGGTGATTATTGAACAAGGGCCGACCAGCTTTGGGGCTTATGTTCCCGATCTTCCGGGCTGCATTGCCGCCACAGAGACAGAACAGGACGTATTACAGCTTATTCAGGAGGCTATTGAATTTCATCTTGATGGACTCAAGCAGGAAGGTCTATCAGTTCCATTGCCGCATTCCTATAGTGAGTTTGTCGAGGTTCACGCATAAATCAATCTTGCTCATCAAGTTAAGTCTTATCATGGCTCAAAGTGGTTTACCTATTCTTCATCCGGGTGAATATCTGGCGGAATTGCTGGAAGAACTCGATCTTTCTCAAGCAAGTTTTGCTCGCCTGATTGGCGTATCGCCTGGTCGTATTTCCTGTATTGTTAAAGGATTGCGTCCGGTTACGGCTGAATTAGCCCTCTTGTTTGGCAAAGCCTTTGGTCAATCAGCGTATTACTGGCTTAATTTGCAGACTGAATACGATTTGAAGACCGCCGAAAATCGCATTGGATCACGCTTGATAGCCGTGCATCCGCTTGTTCCTCATTAAACGCAAAAGTTTCGGGATAACCATGCAATCGAATAAGATGATGGAAAAACTATTGCCGGAAGGGTGGCGGTGGGTGAAGTTAGGGGATGTTTGCTCCGAAAAAATAGATAGTTATGATCCTACTAACGATCCTGATGAATTTTATTATGTTGACATTTCAAGCATTGACAATATTGTCAAGAAAATCAAAGAACCAAAGTTGATATGTGGTAAAGATGCTCCTAGCAGAGCTAGACAGCTTATCTTTCAAGAAGATGTAATTGTTTCGACAACAAGACCAAATCTTAACGCTGTGGCAATTGTGCCAAAAGAACTTGATAAACAAATATGCAGCACAGGATTTTGTGTACTACGCGCAGGATCAAAGATTATCTCTGATTACTTATTTCACTTTGTTCAATCTGACTTTTTTGTAGATAATCTTAGTGACTTGGTAGAAGATGCGTTGTATCCGGCAGTAACAAACAGCCAAGTTAGAAGCCAGTTAATTCCCCTTCCCCCACTCCCCGAACAACAACGCATTGCCGCCCGGTTGCGGGAACAAATGCAGGCGGTGGATGAAGCTCGTCAAGCAGTTGAAGCGCAGTTGAAGGCCATCAACCAACTTCCCTCCGCTCTATTGCGCCAAGCCTTTAGTGGCGAGTTGTAGCCCAAGATCAGATGCAGATTGGAGAAAAACATGAACATTGCCCAATTGATTTACCAGGAAACCAAGGATTTACCGGAAACCGATGCGATGGAAGTGCTGGATTTCGTAGAGTTTTTAAAGACCAAGCGGCAGCAAAAATCACAGCCCGCCGAAAATCAACAGGAAAATCGGATATGAGCGAATTCGACCAGTTCGGCTCGGTTTATGACGGTCATTTCAATCAGGACGCCTGCTATGACCGGTATGGTCTTCGCTGACACTAATCTGGTGCTTTACACCCTTGGCAAAGACGCATGCTGCTATTCGTTACCAGTTTTCTAGTTTGGACTCTTTCATCATTGCCGCTGCATAGCTGGCAGATTGCGACGTTCTCTATTCTGAGGTTAGCCACAAATGAACGAAAAATTTACGGTCGAGAACTGCGAGTTTGGGTTTCTCCGCGCACAGTTCGATGCAGCATATCGGTTTAAGGGCAGTTATTATTGGGATTGCTTTGCTTATGATGGCTCTTTACTGGTGCATTACACAAATCTAAAGGGTTTAGTGGGCATAGTCGAGTCTGGTGGATTCTGGCTCTCTGACTTCCGTTTTTTGAATGATACGGAAGAGTATGTCAATGGTTGTCGCATAGCGAAGGAGGTAATTTTAAGAATTTCCTCTCGACCACGACATAGGAATTTCTCTTCTATTCTTCATAAGGCGGCTGATTATTTAAGCGAGCGTCCAAATAAGACATATTATGTCTGTTCATTTTCAAGATTACCTGACAGCCTAGAACAATGGCGAGCTTACGCAAGCAGTCACGATGCGGTAGCCGTTGTGTTTCAGAACAAAAAGCGTTTGAAGCTTAGTCACTTCACTGTAATGCCTATTCTTTTACCGAAGAAAGTGATCTATGACGATACCGTCAAACGCAAGCTGTTGCTACGGGTCATCGCCAAGTATTCAATAGAGTTTCGAAAGGACTTAGCCTATGGGCATCCAGTTAATGAAAATAATTGGGCAGAACGGCTTGCGAGTGATTTATCATGTGAATTCATGATTTTCAAGAATCATGCATTTACCGCAGAGCAAGAAATACGGTTAGTAGTTTCAGAAACCCATCTAGATCATTTCTCTAGCATAAAACACCGAGTTAGCGGAGGCAAAATAATTCCGTATATTTGTAGTTCGGATTTGTATGACGAAGGCTTCGTAAATTTTTACGGCTCCAAGCAATTGCCAATCTCAGAAATCCGAGTTGGTCCAACCGCGAATCAGGCAATAACAATTGAGAGTGTGAAGGTGTTTCTGACTAACAAGGGCTACTTAAATGTACCGGTTACTCCATCAGCGGTTCCATATCGTGGCTAACCCATCGTTACAGAGAGATTTCCGCCTATCGGCAGCGCATCCCTTAACTCAAATAATATGCAGCATGGGCAAGTGATTGGGAGCAGTCTTACGATAATCAAGACGTTTATTTAGTTAAAGCATAGTTCAAGGCCATCAACCAACTTCCCGCCGCTCTATTGCGCCAAGCCTTCAACGGCGCGTTGTAATTTAATGAAAGTTGATCACCCTATTCGCGATCAGAGGCGCTTATGAACACAGTGGACTATGACACTGATTTTTATTGCTGGACCCAGCAACAGGCTGATCTGCTGCGCCAAGGGCAGCTACAGGCCGTGGATGCGGAACATCTTGCTGAAGAGATTGAGGACATGGGACAAAGCAACCGGTATGCGCTGCAAAGCTATTTGTGCAATGTCATTTTGCATTTGCTCAAATGGCGGCATCAGCCGGACCGGCGCGGCGCCAGTTGGGAAGGAAGCATTGAAAATGGACGGCATCGGATCGCTCGTCTGCTGAAGAACAGCCCCAGTCTGAAAGCCAAACTCACCGAATTCGTGCAGGATGAATACCCACAAGCGCGCCGGAATGCTGCTCGTGAAACCGGCTTGCCCTTAAACCTCTTTCCCGAACTCTGCCCGTTCACTGTAGAACAGATCATCGGCGATGATTGGCCGGAATGATTTCGACTGAACATCTGATGATGCTTTGGAGCCAAAAAGCATCATTAGCCCCGCCGAAACCGATTAACAGGAACCCCGCCCCGCATGGCTCGCCAACCCAAGAATAAAAACGGCAACGGTTCATCGCCCACGCTGAATACGCCCCAGGCCGTCAACGCCGCGATCTGGTCGGTCTGCGACATTTTGCGCCGCTCCAATTGCGCCGGAGCTTTGCAATACGTTCCCGAACTGACCTGGCTGTTGTTCCTGCGCATCCTCGACGAGCAGGAGCAGCACGAAGCCGAAACCGCCGAGATCGTCGGCGAAGACTTCCAGCCCTCGCTGAATGAACCCTACCGCTGGCGCGACTGGGCCGCGCCCTATGACGAAACCGGCGAACATCCGCCAGTCACCGCGATAGGCAGTCGGCGCGGCTGGCTGCGCCGCGACAGGCAAAACCAGCCGCCCGGCAGTTTCTTCGCCTTCGTCAACGGGCAATTACTGCCGCATTTACGCAGTCTGGCCCGGCAACCCAACGCGACGCCCCGGCAAAAGGTGATCAGCCAAATTCTGTCCAGCGTCGAACGCGCCCGCGTTGACACCGAACGCAATTTTGCCGACGTGCTGGACAAACTCGATCCGATCCGGCTGGAAACAACTGACCCGCAACACGTTTTCATCCTGTCGCAGGTTTACGAGGGTTTGTTGCTGCGGATGGGCGAAAAGGGCAACGACGGCGGCCAGTTTTTCACCCCGCGCCAGGTGATTAAAGCGATGGTTGAGGTGATTCAACCGCGCCTGGGCGAAACCGTTTATGACCCCAGTTGCGGCACCGGCGGCTTTCTGGCCCAGGCTTATCAATACCTGCACCAGCGGGAAGTGAAGGACAATCCGGCGATTACACCCGACCAGATCGACCGGCTCAAGCACGCCACCTTTTTTGGCCGCGAAAAGGAAAACCTGATTTATCCCATCGCCTTGGCGAACCTGATGGTTCACGGCATTGACCGGCCCAATCTGTGGCACGGCAACACCCTGACCGGCGACGCTGCCTATGACCGGCTGTTTGATACCGCCCCGGCTCAATTCGATGTGATCCTGACCAATCCGCCGTTTGGCGGCAAAGAGGGCACGGACGCGCAGAAATTATTCGATTTCAAAACCAGCGCCACTCAAATGCTGTTTCTGCAACACATCCTCAGTCATCTCAAGGACGGCGGGCGCTGCGGCATTGTTCTCGATGAAGGCGTCCTGTTCCGCACCAACGAAACCGCCTTTGTGCAGATCAAGCGCAAGCTGCTGGACGACTGCGATCTGTGGTGCATCGTCAGTCTGCCGGGCGGCGTATTCACTGCGGCGGGCGCGGGCGTCAAAACCAACCTGCTGTTTTTCACCAAAGGCCAGCCCACGACCCGGATTTGGTATTACGACCTGTCGGCGCTCAAGGTCGCCAAGCGCCAACCGCTGATTTTCGAGGAACACTTCAAGGACTTTATCGAATGCCTGCCGGAGCGCCGCATCAGCGACCGCAGTTGGAGCGTGGATTTCGCCGCCCGCCAGCGTCACGCTGCTGAAACCGCCGCGCCGTTCAAAGTCCAGGCGCAGCAGAAAACCGATGAAGCCAACATCTGGAAAGCGCGGCTCAATGACCTGAAGCGGCAGAGTCCCCGCGATCCAGCGGCGGAAACTGAAGCGCACTGGCGATTGCGGCGATCACGGTTGCGGCCAGTCCGGGATTGGCGTTGCTGGGATGGCCGATGGGCTGGTCAACGCCGGAACTTGCGCCAATGCTGGCGCTGAGCCTGCTGCTATTTGTGTT
>JAAUTD010000289.1 GCA_012031845.1 Synechococcaceae cyanobacterium SM1_2_3 | reverse complement strand
CCGAATAGGCGAAGTTGTAGTGCAGCAGGAACGGCTGGCGGTATTCGCCCTCAAAGGGCGTCAATGCTCTGAGCGTCCCGATCCGTGCCTAGCGTCGTCACTACCAGCGCCTGGGTTTCGCCACGGGTGAACAGCGCCGAGCCGTGGGTGCGCGGCAATACGCCCACTCGAACGGTAATGGGCCGCACAGTGCGGGTATCGCGGCCGTCAATGCGCGGCTGACCCGCCAAAATCCGCCCACGCACAACCTGGCTTTCCAGAGTCGAGAACGCGCTATCAATCGCCGAAGCAACCCAGCGATCCGACTCCTGAGTGGTTAATTGCATCCGCAGTTGCTCGTGAATTTCGCGCACCCGCTGCTGGCGGGTCAGCTTCTCGGCAATCTGATACGCCTCGGTCAACGGGCCTTCGGCGACAGCGCTCACCGCGCTGGTCAGCGCCTCATCGCCAGCCGGTGGCTGCCAGTCCCACGGCTGCGCGCCGGCTTCCGCGACTAATTCATTGATGGCGCGAATCACTACCTGCATCTGTTCATGGCCGAACATCACCGCGCCCAGCATGACTTCTTCGGACAGGCCGTCGGCTTCGGATTCCACCATCAGCACCGCCCGCTCGGTGCCGGCGACTACCAAATCCAGTTGCGAGTTTTTCAGGTCATCGCGGGACGGATTCAGCAGATATTGGCCGTTGTGATAACCGACCCGCGCCGCGCCGATAGGGCCGTTGAACGGTACGCCTGACAGCGCCACCGCGGCCGAAGCGCCGATCACGGCGACGATTTCCGGGTCCACCTGACTATTCAGCGACATCACCGTAGCGATGATCTGCATCTCATTCGTGAAACCATCGGCGAACAGCGGGCGCAACGGGCGATCAATCAGCCGGGCGGTGAGGGTTTCGCTCTCGGAAGGACGGCCTTCGCGCCGGAAGAAACTGCCAGGAATCCGGCCTGCGGCGTAAGTTCGTTCCTGATAATCCACCCGCAACGGCAGAAAATCCCGGCCTTTCTCGGTTTCTCTGGCGGCGACTACCGTGACCAGCACCACGGTATCGGCCATGTTGATCAGCACCGCGCCGCTGGCTTGCCGGGCAATCTCGCCAGTTTCCAGCGTCACGGTATGCGAACCGTACTGAAATGTCTTTTTGATGGGCGTCACGAAAGCGTCCTGTGCGGCAAAAAAGCGATGGAAAATCTCAGCGGCGCAGGCCAAGGCGACCGATAAGGGCCTGATAGGCTTGCAGATCCTTTCTCTTCAGATAGTCCAGCAACTTGCGGCGCTGGTTGACCATCTTCAGCAATCCGCGCCGGGAATGGTGGTCTTTCTTGTGCTCGCCAAAATGCGGTTGCAAGCTGTTGATGCGGTTGGTCAGCAGCGCAACCTGAACCTCCGGCGACCCGGTGTCCGTGGCTCCGCGCTGGAAATCCCGCATGATCTGCGACTTTTGTTCGGTGTTAAGCGGCATGGTAGAACTCCATTACAAATTCGATTCAGTCAATAAAGCCAATGAAAATACGCATCCCGACGCCGACAATCAACCCGCAAGCGTCGGTGCTGAGGTTTGCAGTAGCAGAACGGCGCGGCGCGACCCGGCCATCGTCCAGAATCTCGCCGATCCCCAAAAACTGCTCATCGCCCTGGTACAGCCGCACCCAGCCCTGAGTCGGCGCATGTGGCGCCAAAATCGGCTGACCTTGGCCTAGATAAAAAGCGGCGTCTCCACGCACTCGCACAGCTGGCCAGTCCATCACCGCGCTATCGGCGGGCAGCAGGCATTCATCCAGTATGGCTAAACCCTGTTCCGCCCGCTCACGCAGCGCGTCCAGCGTGATCATCCGGCTGGCGTCATAAGGCTCCACCGCCGTACGGCGTAAAGCTGTTACATGGGCGCCACAGCCCAGCACTTCGCCCAAATCAGCGGCCAGAGTCCGCACATAAGTACCCTTGGAACAGCGCAACTCGCACTCCAGCTCTGCGCCGTCCAGCCGCAACAGGCGCAATTCATGAATCGTCACCTGGCGCGGCTGGCGTTCAACCTCGATGCCCTGCCGCGCCAGTTTGTAGAGCGGCTGGCCGTCGCGTTTGAGCGCCGAATACATCGGCGGCACCTGCTGGATCACGCCGGTGAAACCCAGCAGCGCGGCCTCTACCTGGTCGCGGCTCAGCAGCCCGACTGGACGAGTTAAGACTATTTCGCCCTCGGCGTCGCCGGTAGTCGTGGTTACGCCCAGGCAACAGGTGAAGCGATACGACTTGTCGGCATTCAGCAACAGCCCCGACAGCTTGGTGGCTTCGCCCAGACAGAGCGGCAACAAACCGCTGGCCAGCGGATCAAGGCTGCCGGTATGACCGGCTTTTTGCGCCTGATACAAGCGTTTGACCGCTTGCAGCGCGGCGTTGGAAGTCCAGCCAATCGGCTTATCCAGCAACAGCACGCCGCTGACTGGACGCCGGTTGCGCACCGCCGTCAAATCGCGTTCTCCGGGCTGGCATCGTCGGTTAGCGATGCGGCTTCATCGCGATGGCGACTGGCATCGGATGCCACCGCTGCGTCAATCAGCGCCGATAACCGGGCGCCCTGTTCCACCACTTCGTCGTAGCGGAATTCCAGTTTTGGCACGGTGCGAATGTGCATCCGCCGCCCCAGTTCCCGTCGCAACAGCGGTCCAGCCCGGTTCAGTTCAGCGACCAGCCCGGATCGCGCTTCGGGTTGGCACACTACGGTCACATAAATCCGGGCGTGGGCCAGATCGCGACTGACCTCAATGCTGGTCATGGAGGCCAGGGTCAGGCGAGGATCGTGCAGTTCGCTGCGGATTAAATCCGCCAGTTCGCGGCGGATTTGTTCACCGATGCGCCGGAGGCGGGGATTAACATTCGCCATGGTTCAGCTTTTCTCCGTAAGACGCTACAGCGTGCGCTGCACCTGGATCCGTTCGAAGACTTCGATCTGATCGCCCTCTTGGATGTCATTGTAATTTTTGACGCCCATGCCGCAGTCGGTGCCGGCCCGCACCTCGTTCACGTCATCCTTGAAGCGTCGCAATGAATCCAGCGCACCCTCAAAGACCACCACATGATTGCGCAACACCCGGATCGGGCTGCTGCGGCGCACGACCCCATCCACCACCATGCAGCCAGCCACTACGCCAAATTTGGTGAGCGGAACACTCCACGCACTTCAGCCAAACCGATAATCTGCTCCTTGAACTCCGGCTTGAGCATCCCGACCATCGCCCGTTTCACATCGTCAATCAGTTCATAAATGATGCTGTAGTAGTGCGGCTTCAGTCCTTCTTCATCGGCCAGTTTCTTGCTGACGTTGTCGGCGCGCACATTGAAACCAATCAAAATCGCGCCTGATGTCTTGGCCAGATTTACGTCGGATTCGTTGATCCCGCCAACGCCGCTGGCGACGATCTTGACCTGCACCTCGGTGGTGGACAGCCGCGTCAATGCGTCGACAATCGCCTCGGTGGAACCCTGCACGTCGGCCTTGACCACGACATTAAGAATGTTGATTTGCCCTGCTTCGAACTGTTTGGAAATATCTTCAATGTCTATCGGCGCTTTCCGGGTCTGCTCTTCGCGGGCCTTGCCTTGCCGGAACAGGGCGATTTCTCGCGCTTTACGCTCGTCTGCAACCGTGATCACTTCATCGCCGGCTTTGGGTGTGCCGGATAGACCGAGAATCTCCACCGGAATGGACGGACCGGCTTCGCTAATGCCTTGACCGGTTTCGTTGAGCATGGCGCGCACCCGGCCATATTCGAGACCGCTCAGAATCATGTCGCCTTTGCGCAGGGTGCCGCTCTGCACCAGAACGGTAGCGACAGGCCCGCGTCCCTTGTCCAGCCTTGACTCGATGACCACCCCTTTGGCTGAACCATCCACCGGCGCGCGCAGTTCCAGCACCTCGGCCTGCACCAGAATTTTATCCAGCAGTTCATCCACGCCCATGCCGGTTTTGGCCGAAACATAGGTAAACAGAGTCTCGCCGCCCCATTCTTCGGAGATGACGCCTTGCGCCGACAGTTCGCTCTTGACCCGATCCGGGTCCGCGCCCGACTTGTCCATCTTGTTGACGGCCACCACGATAGGGACGTTGGCGGCGCGAGCGTGCTGGATCGCTTCAAGCGTCTGCGGCATCACACCATCATCTGCGGCTACCACCAGTACGACTACGTCAGTCGCCTTGGCTCCACGGGCGCGCATGGCGGTGAACGCCGCGTGACCCGGAGTGTCCAGGAACGTCACTACGCCTTTCTGGGTGCGGACATGATAGGCGCCGATATGCTGAGTAATTCCGCCGGCTTCGCCTGCTGCAACCCGAGTCCGGCGGATATAGTCGAGTAAAGAGGTTTTACCGTGATCAACGTGGCCCATGATGGTGACGACGGGCGGACGCGGCAGCGCCTCGGTGCTGCGAGTTCCAGCCGCCAGTTCTTCTTCCAGCGCGTTTTCCTTGAGCAGCTTATAAGTATGCCCCATCTCCTCAACGGCCAGCGCCGCAGTGTCCTGATCGATTACTTGATTGATCGTGACCATCAAACCCATTTTCAGGAAAGTCTTGATGACTTCGGTGGCTTTGACCGACATCTTCTGGGCCAAATCAGCAATGCTGATGGTTTCGGTCAGAGCGACTTCCCGCACCATCGGCGCTGTGGGTTTGGCGAAACCATGACGCTGTATGGGTGCAGCCGCTTTCGCGCCCTTGGCTTTCCGGGGCCGTCGCCGGTCAGAACGATCAAAGGAGTCACCACGCCCTTGTCGTGACAACCGGTCTGCGTCGCTCTCGCCCCCTTCTCGCCGTCGAGGCGTATCAGTTTCGCTACGACGTTTCCCAGGCGCAGCGCCTTCAGGACGCTTCCGGGCTTTGGTGTCCGTTGCTGGTCCACCCAGCGGTGGTCGCGCTCTGGTATCCGGGGTAGATGACCCACCGGGAGCAGATCGCCGTTGACCTGGGGTTGCCATTGCGCCGGATTCGGATTTGCGACTGTTTGATTCCGGTCGAGATGCAGGCCGGGACTCAGGCCGGGACTCAGGCCGGGACTCAGGCCGGGACTCGGGCCGGGACTCGGGCCGGGA
>JAAUTD010000288.1 GCA_012031845.1 Synechococcaceae cyanobacterium SM1_2_3 | reverse complement strand
GCCGATCACCGAACATCCCTACGACGCCTCCTCGGGGTTATCAAACCACCGGCTATTACGCGCCGACCAGCCGCTTTGGCACCCCGGATGATTTCCGCTACTTCATTGACTACTGCCATCAGCACCATGTCGGCGTGATTCTCGACTGGGTGCCGGCCCATTTCCCCAAGGACGCCGCCGGTCTGGCCCGCTTCGACGGCGAGGCGCTGTATGAGCACACCGACCCGCGCAAAGGCGAGCATCTCGACTGGGGCACGCTGATTTTCAACTTTGGCCGCTACGAAGTGAAAAACTTCCTGCTGTCGAGCGCCCTGTACTGGATCGAGGAATTCCATCTCGACGGCTTGCGGGTGGATGCGGTGGCCTCAATGCTGTATCTGGATTATTCGCGCAAGGAAGGCCAATGGATTCCCAACAAGTACGGCGGGCGCGAGAATCTGGAAGCGATTGACTTCATGCGCGAGTTGAACACGGTGGTTCACAGCGAGCATCCCGGCGCGCTGGTGATTGCCGAGGAATCCACCTCCTGGCCGCAAGTCACCCGCCCCACCTATCTGGGCGGTTTGGGCTTCAGCATGAAGTGGAACATGGGCTGGATGAACGACACCCTGCGCTACATGGCGCAGAATCCGATCCATCGCAAGTATCACCACGATCTGCTGACCTTCAGCATGTTGTACTGCTTCACCGAGAATTTCATGCTGCCGTTCTCGCATGATGAAGTGGTGCATGGCAAAGGCTCGATGGTTAACAAGATGCCGGGCGATGAATGGCAGCGCTTCGCCAATCTGCGCTTGCTTTATCTGTACATGTTCACCCATCCCGGCAAAAAACTGCTGTTTATGGGCACGGAATTTGGGCAGGGCACCGAGTGGAATAGCGCGACGACGCTGGACTGGTATGTGCTCCAGTACGATTACCACAAGGGCATGAAGCAACTGGTGACCGATCTGAACCGGCTCTATCACAGCGACCCGGTGCTGCACCATTACGAATTTGAATGGCAGGGCTTCTCATGGATTGATTGCCATGACGCCGAGCAATCCATCCTCAGCTATTTGCGCAAGAAGGATGATGATTTTCTGGTGGTGGTGGTCAGCTTCACGCCGGTGCCGCGCCACGGTTATCGGATTGGAGTGCCGCGTCCCGGTCGTTATACCGAAATTCTGAATTCCGATTCGCACTTCTACGGCGGCAGTGGCGTCGGCAACGGCGGGGTCGATCTGATTGCGGAAGAGCGGCCGTGGATGGAACTGCCTTATTCGATTGTTATTACCGTGCCCCCGCTGGGCGGCCTGGTATTGCAGCCAGAACCCTTGCCGGAACCGGTACTCATCGCAGTTGCCGAGGAAGAAGAACCCGCCGATGAAGATGACCTTCTTGACGCCGTAGTAAATGACGACGAGGCCGTAGAACTGGCGCAGCCGGAATAAAATCCGCGATTTTTTTGAATTAAAACCAGTGGGGCGCAACCGTGCAATGCGGTTGCGCCCCACTGGTTTCAATCTGTTTTGAAACCCTGAAAATTCATTCCGGCCAATAGTCGCCAGTAATCTGTTCAACCGTGAATGGGCATTGTTCGGGGAAGATGGTCAGCGCCAAATCGGTTTCTTTGGCAGCGTCCTTTCGCGCCCGCCGATATTCAGCCGTGACCATTGCCGGTAATTGCGGAACAAGGCTTGGGCTATCCATCAGCAAGCGTTCTACCGCGTTCCGGCTATTAAGGATGCTTTCGATCCAACTGCTCCCGCGTCGTTGGGGCTGAAATTGCCATTTCAGCAGATGCAGAAGAATGATTTCAAGAAAACCTCCCAGTGAACGCCGGTCGCTTCTACCCATGCTCTCAATTTCCTCTGCAAGGTTTTCAATATCCACAGCAGATAAGATACCTTGGCGCAGCAGTGCGGCCTGCCGTTGCGTCCACTGGTAGAAGTCAGTCTCGTAGTCGGTTGCTGTGGTCATGATGGCTCCTTTTTGCAGATGCTCATAAGTACGCACAAAGATTAATGACTTACCGATTCGTGCGGCTACCACGATTTTCCGCACGCATCCAACTGACAAACGCATCGCGGTTGCGGGAACAGATCACCACTTTGCCCTGCCCGGAAAAGCGCAACACCACGCCTTCGCCGCTGGTGACGCTATTGACCAGCCGCCCCATCAACCCGCCGCTGTTTTGATTGGGAATGGTAATTTCATAACGCAGGCGGCTGTCCCACGCCACCACATGAGCGTTATCAATCACTACATCCCGCCCTGGCTCCACATCCAGCATAAAGCCGGAGCCAAAGCCGGAAACCACCAATTTGCCATTGCCAGTAGCTTCGCCGATAAAGAAACCGCCAGTTTGAGCAAATAGCGCATTGCCGATGTTTTGGACGCGGGCGCGCAAATCCACGCCCGTTTCCGCTGCCACAAACGCGCCATCGCTAATCATGTAACTGGTCGATCCCACATTGAGTATTTGCAGGGTTCCCGGCAATACCGGCGATAACAGACAATCGCCAGGGCCGCGCACCGCTTCAATATGCTGCTGAAAAAATGATTCGCCATTGGCGAAACGGCGCACCAGCGCCCGCATGAATCCGCCAGTCATCTGCCCGGATAAATCCAGCGTATCTTCCATCATCACCATTGCATCGGATTCGCAATAAATCCTCTCGCCCTTGCGCAAGGAAACGTGCAGAAAAGGATCAATTTCACCGGTGACAGTAAATTCGGCCATTGACTTATTCCTTAAATAATCAACTGTTTTGATTTTGCAGCCTTGACCCATTGCGGGTATTCACCCATCAACAAGGTGTACAGTTCCTCATCGGGATGTTCATCTGGTTTCTGCACCGCAAAGAAATCGGCATTATCAATCAAGCGGCCCGGCAACTCATCCAGTTTTTCCAGAAAGGGAAAATCTGAATCAGCAAAGGAAAACAGGCTTTTACTCTTTGATTTGCGGCCTTTGCCGATGCCCATAAATTGCCAGAACACCGGTTCATAACTGGACCAGCGCAATTGTTTTTCCGTCAGTCCCTTATCCGAGGTTGAGCCGTCGGTTAAAAACATCACGTAGACCGGTAATTGAGCGCGGAAAGGTGTTTGCCGTTGCTGGCCTCTGGCATCGGGAAAGTAGTGGCAACGGATCGCTTCCATCGCCGCGCCATACCGAGTATCGCCTTCCAGCGGGTAGCGTTGAATAAGATCGCGGATATAGTTCTGACTGTTGGCCAGATTCATTGGCGCGGGTTGATGAACCTCCTCGCCGAATAGAAACACGTCAATCTCGCCGTCATCATCAAAACGACAGGCCAGCGCCAGTATCCGGTCGGCGAATGCCTGCACTGCGCCGGATTGGTACAGCGCCCGCATCGAGCCGGAAATGTCCAGACAGAGACAGACCTTGGCCCGATGATCGGCCAGCCCGGCTTTCTCCAGCGAGACTGCCGCCTGCTTGACCAGACTGACCAGCCGGGGCGCTTCCCGCTCGATCCGCTTTTCCAGTGAAATCCGCGCTGTGGACGCTGAAGGCGGAGACGGAGAAGAAACCGGCGTTGGCGCGGGCGACTCTTCAGCCACCGCGCCGCCGAAATGCCGCACCAGCGCATCCAGACCGCCGTTAAACCCTTGGGCGGTGGCGCAGAATCGCCATGTGTCCTCTTTTCGGTAAAACTCGCCCAGCATCAGCGCCCGCTCATCGGCAAAATCGGAGCCGCGAAACGTGAAGCGGGCCACTTCCTTGCCTGCATCCAGAAAGCGCAGCCAGCCTTCCTGCAACTGCCCCATCGTCCCTTTACCTTCCAGCGCCGCCGTGATCACCAGCCGCTCAATCGTTTTCGGCAGCGCGGTTAATTGCAGATTAAACCCGGCAGCATCACTCGCTGGCGTCGCCAGTTCCACCGCGCCGCAGGGGGTGCGCGGCTGATTGAAAAAGGTCATGTAGCGGTCGTCGGCCAGCACACCCGCGCCGTTCAGCCCGAAACAGGCGAAATCAAGGGTCATTCCCGGCGCACTGGCGCTCAGTCCAAGCTGAAACCGGGTCGCGCCAGCGATGATCTGGGCAACCGGCAGCCGTTGTCCTTTGGCGATATTCATGTCTGCCCCCACAAGTGAGGCGGGGAGCAGTGCGCTCCCCGCGATTGGCTAGACGTTGACGCCATGCGCCCGCGCCAGCGGCCCCAGACCGCCAGCAAAGCCCTGGCCGACGGCCTTGAACTTCCAGTCAGCGCCGTTGCGGTAAACCTCGCCAAAGATCATCGCGGTTTCGGTAGACGCATCCTCGCTCAGGTCATAGCGGGCGATTTCCTGGCCGTTGTCCTCGTTGACGATGCGGATATACGCCTGACTGACCTGGCCGAAATTCTGGTGGCGCGCTTCCGCCTCGTGAATCGTCACCGCCACTACAATTTTGGCGATGTCCTCTGGCACCAGCGCCAGACCGACCTTGATCACCTCATCGTCGCCCTCGCCCGCGCCAGTGAGATTGTCGCCGCAATGCTCGACCGCGCCGCCGGCGCCCTTGGCATTGTTGTAAAACACAAAATCGCTGTCGTCGCGCACCTTGCCGTCACTCTTGACCAGAAACGCGCTGGCGTCCAGGTCAAAATCGGCGCCATCAGTGGCGCGGGCGTCCCAGCCCAGCCCGACCAGAATTTTGCTCATTCCCGGCGATTCCTTGCTCAGGTTGACGTTACCGCCTTTTTGCAGACTGATTGCCATGATTTACTCCTCCGAAAGTTAGCCCGTATTACCCTGATTTTCCTGCGCCGAACCACTGACATCATGGCCGCCGCGCCGTGTTGCGCTCCTGCTCCAAATTCTAGTTAGCAATATCAACTTATGCTTTCAACCCAGGACTTTCGCTTCAGGTTCAAAAATCGTTCGAGATGAGCCGGTCGAACCCCGTTTTAACCGATAAATACCCTTTGACAGGCTCACAGGGCGAACGGATGGAGCGAAAGTCCTGCAACCTTGAAGCCAGGAATTTCACCGTTATTTTATGACCGGACTTCAATTTGATAGCTATAGCCCTGCTCGGTGAGGAACAGTTGCCGGTGGCGGGCGAACTCCTCTTCGCAGGTGCGCAGGACTGACCACGGATATACGAACCGC
>JAAUTD010000287.1 GCA_012031845.1 Synechococcaceae cyanobacterium SM1_2_3 | reverse complement strand
GCATCCCGCCCGATCCGGCAACGAACCTGCCGCTGTGATTCGCACCCGGCTGGAAGGCGCGACCCGCCATCCCGAACCGCTCATCGAAGGTCTGGAGAAACTAGCCCGGCATCAGCAACTATCTGTTGGGCAATGACCGGGCGCAATGGCGCACGAAAGTCCCGCATTATCGCCGGGTGCGTTACGCCGAGGTCTATCCGGGCGTTGACCTGGTGTATTACGGCAATCCACAGCAGTTGGAGCATGATTTCATCGTGGCTCCGGGCGCAGACCCGGCGCAGATTCAACTGGCGATCAGCGGCGCAAACCGGGTGCGGGTCAATGCCGAGGGCGATTTGATCCTGACCGTGCCGGGCGGCGAAGTGGTGCAGCAGGCCCCCCGGATTTATCAGGTCATTGACGGTCAGCAGCAGTCGGTCGCCGGGCGCTATGTATTACAGAGCGTAGAATCCGCAGCGGCGACCACGGTGAACATTGCGATGGCTGACCCGATGCTTGAGCCGCTACGGGTCGGGTTCGAGATCGCGCACTATGACCCGAAACAGCCGTTGGTCATCGATCCGGTGCTGGCTTATTCCACCTTTCTGGGCGGCATCAAGGAGGACTATGGTCTGAGCATTGCGGTCGAATCCGGTGATGCGTATGTAACCGGCGCGACCCTTTCCATTGATTTTCCCGTCAATGACCCAAGCCTCGTCGTTGATTCGACCATCGCCGGCGCTAAAACGACGGATGCTTTCGTCGCCAAGTTCGATTTCACAGCCGCCGGCCCCGCAAGTCTGGTTTATTCCACCTACCTCGGCGGGAGCGATGATAAAGACGATATTGGTTATGGCATTGCAGTGGACAGCGACGGATACGCCTATGTCACGGGAACGACCGCCTCGAAAGATTTTCCTGTTCCGGGCAGCACACCCAAGGGCGGCAAGGATGCGTTTATAGTCACCTTGGACGCCAGTGGCGGAGGCCCGCTTTCTTCATATTCAGCCTACTGGGGCGGAACCAAGGATGATGAAGGGCGGGGAATCGCACTAAACGGGGCGATGATCTACATAACCGGCTATACGAACTCGACTGATTTTGATTTCCCGCTGAAAAATCCTTTTCAACCGGCGCTGCTCGGTGGAACCGATGCTTTCGTGATCCAGATAGATAATAGCGGCGCACCGCAGTATTCCACCTATCTGGGCGGCGCCAAGGATGACCAGGGAACGGCGATTGCCGTGGATGACTCCGGCAACATTTACCTCACCGGTTCTACTGCGTCCGTTAATTTTCCGGTAACGGGATCAGCTACGGCTTTTGACGCGACTCTTAGTGGCAGTCTGGATGCGTTTGTCGCAAAAATTGATCCCAACAAAATTATTGGCCCCCCTAACCAACCGGGGATGTACTCGCTGCTGTATTCCACCTATCTGGGCGGGAGCGGGGCGGACAGCGGGGCGGGCATTGCCGTGGATAGCAGCGACAAAGCCTATGTCACAGGCACCACCGCATCTTCGGATTTTCCGGTCACGTCGAATGCTGCACAGAGCAATTATGGGGGTAACTGGGACGCCTTTATAACCAAAATTGATCCAGACTTGATCGGAATAAATTCGCTGATCCACTCGACCTATCTGGGCGGGAGCGGACTGGAAAGCGGGGCAAGCATCGCTGTTACCGAGACTTCGGGCGCAGTTCAAACCTATGTTACTGGCGCGACGGCCTCCATCAACTTCCCCGTCACATCCGACGCTTATGACAAGAACCTGGGTGGGGGCGGCGATGCGTTCGTTGCGCAGATCAACGACACCGGCAGCCGGTGGCTTTATGTGACTTATCTAGGCGGGAATAACGGCATTGATAGCGGCGCGGGCATTGCCGCCGACTCTTCCGGCATTTATGTCACCGGCGCCGCGATTGCCTCCGATTTTCCCACCACGAATAATGCTTTTGATCGCGTCATTGGCAGCAGCAAGGATGCGTTTGTCGTCAAGCTGGAGGAAGGCGTCACTTTGACGGTAACCACGAAAGGATCGGGAACCGTGAAAAGCAGCAACGTCACCGGAATTAATTGCCGCAGTGACTGCACGGAAACCTATGCTGCTGGCGCGGTTGTTGAGTTGACCGCCGTCCCTGTTAGCGGGTGGGCCTTTGCTGGCTGGAGCGGAGCCTGTAGCGGCGCGGGAACCTGTACCGTCAGCATGACCGCTGCTAAAACTGTCACCGCCACTTTTACCCAATACTTTGCAACCGTCGGCGTGTTTCGCAATGGCGGCTGGTATCTCGACGATAACGGCAACGGAATATGGGATAGCTGCTCCCCAGGCCCAGACTTGTGCATGAGCTTTGGCCAAGCGGGCGATTTGCCGATAGTGGGCGACTGGAACGGCGACGGTAAGACCAAGATCGGCGTATTCCGTCCGGGCGCGGGTGCTTTTTACCTGGATTACAACGGTAACGATATTTGGGATGGCTGCGGATCCGGCCCCGACCGTTGTTATACGAACTTTGTCCTGCCCGGCGATTCACCCGTAGTGGGCGATTGGAACGGCGATGGTAAAGCCGAGATTGGGGTATTTCGTAACAACGGTCTGTGGTTTTTAGATGCCAACGGCAATGGCATTTGGGATGGCTGCGGCACTGACCTTTGCCTGAGTTTCGGCGCATCCGGCAAGCCGGTGATCGGTGATTGGAACAACGACGGCAAAGCCAAGGTTGGAGTGTTCAACAACGGAACCTGGTACCTCGACTATAACGGCAACGGCGCTTGGGATGGTTGCAGCGTGGATCGTTGCTACTACCCCCCCGCCAGTCTCGGCTTGGATACGGATTTTCCGGTAGCTGGTCATTGGTAAGGGTTCTGGTCAGCATTCATGGAGGCGGATGCCTTTGGAGTCGTTCGTGAATCGGGGGAAGCGCATGTGTCTCCCCCGATTCGCGTTCTGCCCACTGAACGCCATCACCAGCGGCGCGGGATTTGCTTTGGAATCGGCAACAATCATCCCATTTATGGGGTTCATCCCGATTTCAAAGGACAGCGACATGACTCAGGCAAGCAGTGAGCCGAGGCGATACCGGTCGGCAATGTGGTGGATGGGGCTTCTGACGATCCTGTTGATGCTGTTGAGCACAATGGCGCGGGCGGAATCCGACACCCTGACCCGGCTGCGGGCGGATTACATCCAGACGCCGATCTACTTTGAGCCGAACCTGGGTCAGAGCGCCGATCCTGTCAAGTTCTTGGCGCGAGGGCCGGGGTATGCGCTGTTCCTGACGGCGGATGAAGCCGTATTAGCCTTGCATCCCGCCCGATCCGGCAACGAACCTGCCGCTGTGATTCGCACCCGGCTGGAAGGCGCGACCCGCCATCCCGAACCGCTCATCGAAGGTCTGGAGAAACTGCCCGGCATCAGCAACTATCTGTTGGGCAATGATCGGGCGAAATGGCGCACTAACGTCCCGCATTATCGCCGGGTGCGTTACGCCGAGGTTTATCCGGGCGTTGACGTGGTGTATTACGGCAATCCACAGCAGTTGGAACATGATTTCATCGTGGCCCCCGGCGCCGACCCGGCGCAGATTCAACTGGCGATCAGCGGCGCAAACCGGGTGCGGGTCAATGCCGAGGGCGATTTGATCTTGACCGTGCCGGGCGGCGAAGTGGTGCAGCAGGCGCCCCGGATTTATCAGATCATTGACGGTCAGCAGCAACCGGTCGCCGGGCGCTATGCGCTGCGCCATTCAGAACCAGCAGCGACCACGGTGAACATTGCGATGGCTGACCCGATGCTTGAGCCGCTGCGGGTCGGGTTCGCGGTAGCGCACTATGACCCGAAACAGCCGTTGGTCATCGATCCGGTGCTGGCCTATTCCACCTTTCTGGGCGGCATCAAGGAGGATTACGCCACCAGCATCGCGGTTGATCAATTCGGCTATGCCTATGTGACCGGCGCGACGCTTTCGGTCAATTTTCCCGCCAAGTCGGGGCTTGATCCCACCATCGCCGGGGTCAAGGCCACCGATGCGTTTGTCGCCAAGTTTGATTTCCGTCAGTCCATCGCCGACAGCCTGGTGTACGCGACCTATCTGGGCGGCAGCGATGATAAGGATGATATGGGCTATGGCATCGCGGTGGACAACAGCGGATACGCCTATGTGACCGGAACCACCGCATCAGCCGATTTTCCCATCGCTTTGGAAGAGGAAGTGCCGAAGGGCGGCAAGGATGCGTTCATGGTCACGCTGGACGCCAGCGGCAGCGGGGCGCTCTCCCCCTTCTTTTATCTGGGCGGCAAAAAGGACGACGAAGGCCGGGGCATCGCGCTGCGCGGCGGGATGATCTACATCACCGGCTACACCAACTCGACCGAGGCGGATTTTCCGCTGAAGAATCCGTTTCAACCGGCGCTGCTGGGTGGAACCGATGCCTTCGTGATCCAGCTTGATTTGAGCGGGGCCTTGTATTACGCCAGCTATCTGGGCGGCGACAAGGATGATAAGGGCGCGGCGATAGCGGTGGATGATGCGGGCAACATTCATCTCACTGGCTCCACCGCCTCCGCCAACTTTCCGGTGACCGGATCGACTGGGGCTTTCGACACGACGTTCGGCGGCAACCTGGATGTGTTTGTCGCCAAAATTAATCCGAATCTGGATGGCCGCTACTCGCTGCTTTATTCCACCTATCTGGGCGGCAGCGGGGCCGACAGCGGGGCCGGGATCGCGGTGGATCGCAACGCCAACGCCTATGTGGTCGGCTCGACCGCCTCCAGCAATTTTCCGATCAAATCCAGCGTGGCGCAGGGCAAGTACGCCGGCAACGGCGATGCCTTTATCGCCAAGCTTGATCCGGCGCAGATTGGAGCGAATTCGCTGGTGTATTCGACCTATCTGGGCGGCAACGGCGTAGACAGCGGGACCGGGATCGCGGTCGTCCATAACCCGCCGGACCCGGTGCGCGCCTATGTCACCGGCGCGACGGCTTCCAGCAACTTCGCCTTTACTTCCGACGCCGCTGATAAGAGCCTGGGCGGCGGCGGCGACGCCTTTATTTCCCAAATCAGCGACACCGGCGGCAAATGGCTGTACGGGAGTTATCTGGGCGGCAGCAACGGCATTGACAGCG
>JAAUTD010000286.1 GCA_012031845.1 Synechococcaceae cyanobacterium SM1_2_3 | reverse complement strand
CTTGTTGCGATTACCGATGGGGCCAAAGTCATTCGCCACCATTTGAGCAGTGTATTTGGAGTCGCCTTAGTGATTATTTTGGACTGGTATCATCTCAGTAAAAAAGTGCGCGATTTAATGAGCATGATCGCATCGACAAAACTGGATAAACAATGTTATATAACCTTCATTTCTTACCCTTTGTGGCAGGGTCATATTGACACAGTACTCGATTATTTAAAGAATAAAGTTGAAGCTAAAAATGAAGAAAAGCGGGTTGAACTCATCAGTTATCTTGAGAAGCACAAGACTGAGATTATCGATTATAATCGCCGCAAAAAAGCAGGAAAACTCATAGGGAGTGGTCACATGGAGAAGGGTTGTGACCAAGTGATAGGGCATCGTCAGAAGAAAAAGGAATGAGTTGGCAGCGTATAGGCAGCAAAAGCCTAGGCATTTTAAAAGTGGTCGAACTTAATAATCAATGGCAATCGTTGTGGTTTCCTACACAAGCCGCAAATGACTCATTTCCTTTTGAATTAGTCGCAAGATCGTAACATATCACAGGAAAATTTACAGGAGGACCTTTTCTAAGGTTCTTTTAGCACTAATCAGGCTTTGCAAGATCCCTCAAGCAAGTGAAATTCTTCGCTTACTTGCGCTCGTTCTGGCATTAACTGTGCTGTTACAGGCCATGCCAATCATTCATGCCTTGATTGTCGCCGGGCAATAATCTGAATCTACGTGGCCGTTCTTCCGTGAAGGAGAGCGGCCTTAATTACTTATATTTTCATTAAATTTATAATTTTCAATAAGATAACCCAAGTTGCCACCTTGACGGGGTAGCGTCCATCGGAGTTTGCTAGCGTTGTGAGTACCCCTACTGCACAACGACTGGCGAGGCTCCCCGATGGACATGCAAATTGTATTCGTTTATTGCCTTTGTGATGATCTGCTGAAAGCGCTCCAGCATGAGGAAGACCCGCAGTGTCGGGTCAGCGACGCGGAAATCCTGACGACAGCCTTGGTCTCGGCCCTGTACTTTGGCGGCCACTTCAAACACGCCCACCTTTTCCTGCATGAACAGGGGTACCTGCCGCGCTCACTCAGTGCGAGTCGTTTCACTCGTCGCGTCCATCGCTGCGCCCATTTTTTGATGCCCTTATTTCACGGCTTGGCGGGTCTGGGTCATCAACTGAACGCGGAGAGTCTCTACATCATCGACAGCGTTCCGTGGTCGGCTTGCGATCATATCCGCATCCGGCGGTGCCGACGCTATCAAGGCGAAGCGTGGCGGGGTTATCAGGCGAGCAAGCGGCGCTACTTCTATGGCCTGAACATTCATCTCGTCGTCACGGCCCAAGGCCACCCGGTGGAATTCTTTCTAACCCCCGGTGCCGATAGCGATGCGAAGGCTTTGAAACAGTACGCCTTTGATCTCCCACAGAATGCGACGATCACCGGTGACAAAGCCTACAACGATTACGGCTACGAAGACCTCTTGCGCGAAGCGGGCTTGCACCTCATTCCCCTGCGTAAGAAAAACTCCAAACGCCCGCTCGACCCCGCACTGACCTACTTGATGTCGACCGCCCGTCAGGCGGTGGAAACCACCGGAAGCCTGATTGAGCGCTTGCTGCCCAAGCACATCCATACTGTGACGGCTACCGGTTTCGAACTCAAGGTCGGACTCTTTATCCTCGCCTGTAGCCTCAATTTCGTCTTCTGAATCCGTGAAGGTAGCAACTTGGGTTACATATGAGAACATATAAGAAACGGTATTACGGTGCTGAGCCGTTTGGATCAATGCCCGCATCGCGCAATTTTTGCGCTAATCGCTCGGCGCGTTGCTGTGCCTGATCGGCGCGTTGCATCTCCCGCAGCGCGGTTTCCGGCAGGCTGAGTACTTTGGCGCCGTCCGGCTCGAAATAACGCAGCCAGCCATCCACCGCACCCAGATACAGATTGAGCACTTCGCTCCAGCGCCAGCCGCGTGAATCAGCCACAATCGCTTCATAACGCGATCCTGTCAGCCGGAACCCGGCAAACTCACCCGTCATCGGGGAAAACCAGAAGTATTCCGGGGTACGAAACACCTCTTGACACAGAGGTTTTCTTCTCGCTGCGATCAACCTCAGCAGTAGAATCCGACAGTAATTCAATGATGAGATCAGGATAACGCCCACCTTCTTCCCACACGACCCAGGAATTGCGCGAGTCATGCGTCACGCCACGCACCAAAAAGAAATCCGGCCCGCGAAATGCCCGGCGACGCAATTGCTCGTGGTTGTAATACACGGTGAGATTAGCGCCGATAAAGAAATCGTCGTGATCCCGCCAGCGCCATTCCAGACTGCTCACCAGCAAGGCCAGTTGTTGAGAGTGTTGAGTGCTTTCCATTTCCGGTTCATCGCTGAGCAGTTGGCGGGCGTCCGGCATCAAATCAGCCATTTGCGGCGCAGTGAGATACATAAAAGTTACCTCCGACATGATCCGGCGTAATACCCATTTTGCAAGATTTTATGTAGGAGCGCGGCTTTAGCCCGCGACAGCACTTGTCACTCACTTGGAAAGGTGGAATACCGATTAGGAAACGGTATGAATTCTCAATGTCCGCCACCTGCCGCGAACACGTCATCCAGGCTGGCCGCGCTCAACACCCGCAATGCCCACGTTTCCAATTGCCTCCGCTCCGCTTGCTGCAAACGTGCTTGCGCCCAATCCGGCAGGGAACCAAAGCGTTGCCGGATCTGTAATTCCAGCAACTCAGCTTGACCCTTCTCCATACCCTTCTCCATACCCTTCTCCATACCCTTCTCCATACCCTTTTCCATGCCCTTCTCCATACCTCTGCGGGTGAATATCCGCTCAAAGCTACTGACATAGCGCATCCGCTTTTCCTCCTCAAACTGTTGGACTTCTGCCCACAATTGGTTTTCCAAAGGTTCCGGCAAGGCTAACACCCAGTCAATGAATCGGAACAACTCCAGAATCTCCTCGCGTGGATAACCCCGCCGATACAGACTCCGGGCCAGTATGAGTTTCTCCCGATACCTAGCTCTGTCCGCACCGACGGTCTCCCGTGCTTTCAAGTGAGCCTGCGTCACTACCGCGAAAGGATTAGGCGAAGCATCCAGTTCCGCCCAACGCGCCTGGTAATCGGTCAAGCTGACCACTGGAAACCTCAAGCCCATTCGGCAACCCCAGCGATCATAACCAAATTCGCCATAGTCACTCGAAACCGGCTCGCCCAACACGGCCAAGCTCACGACGGGTCGGGCATGGCGGTCATACAACCGGTAGTTGTAGACAAACATCCGTTGGGCGAAGTCCGGCTTGTCTTCTCCCTGCACTTCGATGTGTACCAACACCCAGTCTTCCACGCCATCTCGTCCGGTCACCCGCGCCAGTTTATCCGTCCAGCGCCGCCTCAGCACGGCGTCTCGCACTACTTTTGCAATTCCTTATCCAAAAAAATGTATCCCTGTGACCAGTCAATTCCGGCATGAATCACTGGAAAAAAGAACGCCAGAAACTCTGGAAAATATCGCTCCAGCACATTCTTCCACGGGGAATCGTAGTCTGTCATTGCGTCATCTTTTATTGTCCGAAGCAAGGTTAAAACCACCGGCTTTAGCCGGTCAGATTTATCTTTGAAGCCTTTTGCAAAAGTGGGTAAGAGAGATGGACTATCGATACGGTAGCCATACGGTTTTCAAAATCCAGTACCACTTTGTGTTTGTTACCAAGTATCGCTATCACGTGCTGAAAGGGGATGTAGCGCTCAAGGCCCGAGAACTCATCCGCCAGACCTGTGAGGCGTTCGAGATCGAGATTCTCAAGGGTGTCGTCAGCAAAGACCACATCCATATCTTGGTGTCAGCGCCTCCGAATCTGGCACCGAGCGAGATCATGAGACGGATCAAGGGGCGCACCTCGACCAAACTGTTTGAGACGTTTCCGGAGTTGAAAAAGCGTTACTGGGGCAGGCACTTTTGGGCACGCGGCTACTTTTGTGTCACCTCTGGAGAGGTGACCGAAGAAATGATTCGGAACTATTTGGAGCATCATTTTGAGCCCAAGACCGACGACAATTTCCGAACTGAGTGAACAACGGGTCTACCGACCCGTATCCGGACTTTCAGTCCGTAGTTTCAACCCACCAGCTTTAGCTGGTGGTTGTTGAGTCTTCCCCCTTTTGCCGCTGCTGGGCGTCGTCCAGATTGCGCTGGGCTTCGTTGAAATCGGGCCGGAGCGCGACCGCTCGGCGGAAGGCGGCAATGGCCTCGTCCCATTTCGCCAGATCCATACAAACCTTGCCCAGGTTGTTCCAGGCCAGGACATGTTCAGGATTGAGTTCCACGGTGCGTTGATAACTGTCCGCCGCTTCCTCCAGCCGTCCCTGGCCTTGCAGCGCCTTGCCCAGATTATTTTGATAGACAGCCGCCTGCGGATTTTCGCGTAACGCTTGGCGGATCAGACGTTCGGAAGTCACATGGTCGCCGCGCTGGGAATAAATCACACCGATCAAATGCAGCGCGTCGATATAGGTGGGTTGTGCTTCAAAGACCTGGCGATACACGGCCTCTGCGTCATCCAGACGCTTGGATCGATGGCACTCGGCAGCCTGTTCGAGTAATTGTTGATAGACGAGAGCCGCTGCCTGGATTTGTCCGGCATTGCCTAGCTGTTCAGCCAGCGCCAGCGCCTGCGGCAAGGCCAGCGGCTTTCCATTGACCTGAACGGTCAGCGGCTGGTTGCCGGGTGTCAGGCTTTGCAGCAGCGAGACAGCAGCATTGCGTGATTTAGGCGAAGATTTGGACTTGGGGTGGGTCGGGCTACCCGGTGAATGCTTTTTTTGTGACATGGCGATGTCCTCCTTTTGGACAGAGTTGTTTCCTTATACTCATTCCTCATAGGTTTGACCCTATGGCTGATACCGTTTCCCAACAGAGTATTCCGCCTTTCCAAGTGAGTAGCAGGTGTTCGAAATGCCGGTTTAGGAGCGCAGGGCTGTTAAGTTCTGCTGAGTCGAACCACCCCGCCCTTCGGGCACCCCTCCTTATTCTAAGTAGGGAAACAAACCAGCCGTGGCAGCCTCTTGATTTCCCCTCCTTGGATAAGGAGGGGTGGCGCAACGCGCCGGGG
>JAAUTD010000285.1 GCA_012031845.1 Synechococcaceae cyanobacterium SM1_2_3 | reverse complement strand
GATTTATTCAGGACTGAACGCTTCGATGGCGTCATGCACTTTGCTTCGCACATTCAGGTCGGCGAATCGGTGCGGGAACCGGCCAAGTACTACCGCAACAATGTCTTCAAGACGCAATATCTGCTGGATGCGATGGTGGCGCATCGGGTGCGTTACTTCATTTTTTCATCCACAGCGGCGATTTTTGGCGAACCGGTCAGCATTCCGATTGATGAGGCGCATCCCAAAAATCCGATCAATCCCTATGGGCGCAGCAAGTGGATGGTCGAGCAGATGTTGCAGGATTACGACATCGCCTATGGTTTGAAAGCGGTCTGTTTGCGCTATTTCAATGCCGCCGGGGCTGATCCAGACGGCGATCTGGGCGAACGCCACGACCCGGAAACCCATCTGATTCCGCTGGTGTTACGGGCTGCCGCTGGACGCCTGCCGCACATTACCGTGTTCGGAACCGATTACGACACCCCCGACGGCACCTGCATCCGCGACTATCTCCACGTCAACGATCTGTGCGATGCGCATTGGCTGGCGCTGCAACGCCTGTGGGGCGGCGCCGACAGCGCTGCTTACAACCTGGGCAACGGCAACGGCTTTTCGGTGCGCGAGGTGATTAATGCCGCCCGCGCCGTGACTGGCCGCGATATTCCGGTGCAGTATGGCAAGCGGCGATCCGGCGATCCGGCGCGGCTGGTGGCCGATTCGCGGCGGGCGCAGGTCGAATTGAACTGGGAGCCGCGCTATGCCGATCTAGCGACGATGATCGCCCACGCCTGGCGCTGGGAAACCCGCCCGGCGCTTTCCTCTTCCTGAAATCTTCTTGCTTGGCGAAGAGTAGAACCAGCTTCCAGCCGGTTTTACTCCAACAGGAAAAATCCGTGGATATTCGCATCGCCTTTACCGAAGCCGAGATACAAGCCTGTTTCCCCGCATTGTACGAACTGCGTCCCTATCTTCTGGAACAACGCTTTGTTGAGCAAATTGATCGCCAAATGCGCAATCATGGCTATGTGCTGGTTTATATCGCCTTGCAGGATCAGGTCGTCGCCGCCGCCGGTTATCGCGTCGCGGAGTTTCTGGCCTGGGGCCGGACTTTCTATGTGGATGACCTGATCAGCCGGAGCGCATTTCGCAACCAGGGTTATGGCGGCCAGCTTCTGGACTGGCTGTTGGAGAAAGCCAGGGAATTATCCTGCGATCAATTCCATCTGGACTCCGGCGTACATCGGCACGACGCGCATCGTTTGTATTTAAGCCGAAGATTGCAAATCACCTCTCATCACCTTTCCAGGGAGCTTGGGGCGAGTGCCGCCTAATCCCGAAATTCTGTCTGCGGCTGCTGCCTCCGGCTGGCCGATCCTGAGTCTGCTCATCGGGTTGCCGCTGCTTTGGGCGCTGCTGCTGTCGTTGCTGCGCGAAACCCGCGCCGTGCGGATCGTGGCGCTGATCGGCGCGGGTTTGGAACTGGCCCTGTCGCTGTGGATGCTGATGGCGCTGCGTCCAGAAATCAGCGGGATGCAGTTAGTGGAGCGCGCCGTCTGGATTCCCAGTTTGAATGTGCAATATCTGGTCGGGATTGACGGCATCGCCGCGCTGTTTCCGCCGCTGACCGCGCTGCTGTTCTGCGGCGTGATTCTGGCGTCCTGGACCAGCATTCAGTCCATGCCCCGGCTGTATTTTGCTCTGTTGCTGGCGCTGGAAGGGATGATCATGGGCGTGTTCTGCGCGCTGGATCTGGTGCTGTTCTTCCTGTTCTGGGAGCTGACGCTGGCGCCGATTTATTTCCTGATTAGCTTGTGGGGCATCGGCCCGGAACGGCGCTTCGCCGCCACCAAGTACGTTTTATTTATGCTGGTCGGCGGGATTCCGCTGCTGTTCGCTCTGATCCTGCTGGCGCTTCATCATGCCGAGGTCACCAGCAACGGCCTGAGTTTCGACTATCGGGTTCTGCTGGATCATCCGCTGTCCGCGCCAATGCAGACCGTCGTGTTTCTGCTGCTGTTTTTCGGCTTTGCGGTGAAAGCGCCGCTGTTTCCGTTCCATACCTGGCTGCCGACGGTATTGAAGGAGGGGCCGACCGGGTTAAGCGCGTTGCTGGTGGGGTTGAAGCTGGGCGCGTTCGGCATTCTGCGCTTTGCCTTGCCGCTGGCGCCGGATGCGGCCCGCGACTCTTTCTGGCTGATGGCGACACTCGGTCTGTTCGGGGCGATTTATGGGGCGCTGGTCGCGTTGCGGCAATCCAATTTGCGCAAAATGCTGGCTTTTTCCAGCATCAGCCACGTCGGTTTGGTCATCGTCGGCATCGCCGCTTTGAACATTCAAGGGGTACAGGGCGCGATCTTCCAACTGGTGAATTTCGGAATAGTCGCGGGTGGCCTGCTGCTGCTGACCGGCTTTCTGCACCATCGTTTAGGCTCCACTGATCTGGCGAGTCTGGGTGGACTGGCGCGGCCATTGCCGCTGCTGACTGCGTTTTTCCTGCTGTTGGGCATGGCGTCTATCGGGCTGCCGGGCACTAATGGCTTTGTCGCCGAATGGCTGATGCTGATGGGCATTTTTCAGGCCTCGCCCGGCGTGGCGGTCATCGCGCTGTTCGGGGTGATTCTCAGCGCCGCCTATTTTCTAGGTTTCTTCCAGCGGGCGTTTCTGGGGCCAGTCACGCAGCCAACCGTCGCTGCTGCAATAGATTTGCGTCCGCGTGAATTGCTGATCGCCAGCGTCATGGCGGTGTTGGTGCTGGCGGGTGGGCTGTTCCCCGGCCTGGTGCAGAATGTTACAGCGAGCGCGGCGAACGGTTGGGTGTTGCGGATGACTGTTGAACCGGCGGAGGTGGTCAACGACAGTACAGTTAAACCCTAGCGTGAGGATAACGATCATGACTCCAGCCTTGGATTTTCAGACTTTTCCTGTCGAGCAGATCAAGCAGCAGGTTTGGCTGCATGCCATTCCCCGGCAAGGCTTTGAATCCGCGTTGACGTCTCCCGAGACTTGAGCAGCTTGGGACGATACAACCAATATCGCACGCCTGGACTGGGTGCATTGAATGACTTCAGCCAAGCAGTACAAGACCCTTGCGCAGCGTATTAGCAATGCTTGTAAGAGTTATGCCTAGAGGAGAAACCATGAAATACGACGATGCAGAATTTTATTTCCTGAATTTTGAAAACAGCGAGTTACCCAACGAGGCTGGCGCTACTCACATTGGAATGTTTATGGCCTGGCTTGTCATACACAACTTAATTTCCGAAGATATTCGGGAAGAAGCCGCTGAAGAAATTGAGAAAGTAAAATCCCGTGAGATTACAGGCAGAGATTTTGTTGTAGATATCTGCGACTGCAAGCTGCTTGACCAAGAGTTGAGTGAGGAAGGCAACGAATTCGCTGCTTGGTACTATGAAACACAGTACATGGAAGATTATTGCCAAGTCTTTGAAATTACCCAAGACACTTGTGTGGGATTGTGTAGTATTGAAGATCAGTGGGAGAACTTTGACAAACTAGCTCCTGTACTGGATCGGCGATTAGACGAGTGGAAGAAATCGCGTAATTAACGGAGTATCGGGAGCGCAAGTAGGGCGAGTAGAGCAACGCGAAATCGGACTGACTCGCCTTTGCGCCTGACCCCGTGGACTTTGCGTCGGAGTAGAAGCCGTTCATTGCGAACGGCTTTTTCTCGACGCAATCCGCGTTAATCCTCAAAACGGCTTTCTGCAAGTGCAGCTTCGTCCACTTCCTTATCGCATTCGATCATGGCATAGGCAGAATGGTTATGGATGGATTCAAAGTTTTCCGACTCCACCGCATACGCCGCAACCCGATCATCCTGATTCAGCTTGGCGGCAATGTCGCGCACCATATCTTCGACAAACTTGGGATTATCGTAGGCCCGTTCAGTCACATATTTTTCATCCGGCCGCTTGAGCAATCCATAGAGTTCGCAGGAGGCTTCCTTCTCCACCAGATCAATCACGTCTTCAATCCAGATAAAGTCGCGCACCCGCACATTGACCGTGACATGCGAACGCTGATTATGAGCGCCGTATCGGGAAATTTTCTTGGAGCAAGGGCATAGGCTGGTGACCGGAACCACAACCTTGAGATTCATGGCAGGCTGGCCGTCGCGGATTTCGCCAATGAATGTCACCTCATAATCCATCAGGCTGCGCACTCCCGAAACGGGCGCGGCCTTATCTACGAAATAGGTGAAATTCATCTCGATATGCCCGGCTTCCGCTTCCAGCCGGTCAGTCATTTCCGCCAGCATGTCCTTAAAAGAATCTACGGTAATTTCGCGCCCCGGCACATTGAGAATTTCGACAAAGCGCGACATGTGCGTGCCCTTGAAGTGATGGGGCAGACTCACATACATGTTGAACATGGCAATGGTGTGCTGGTCGCCGCCGCTGCGGTCGCGCACCCGGATCGGATGCCGAATGTCCTTGATCCCGACCTTGTTAATCGCCAGACGGCGGGTATCGGCGCTGTTCTGCACATCGGGGATGTGGACTACTGTGGACATAGCCGCAGAACTCATTATCAATGGCTTCATTACAATCCTCTCAGCGGCGCGCATACGCCTTCTTCAAAACTTGATCGATTGGGCCGCTTCAACCGCCCCACAGTATCTCAGGACTTTCGCAAAACCCGTAAATTCGTCATACCCGCGAAAGCGGGTATCCCATCTTTTCAGCGGTTTACTGGATTCCCGCTGGCGCGGGAATAACGCGGGAATAACGGAAAGCGAAAGTCCGGTATTGATGGCTTCTGGTTGGATGATCAATGTAGCGACAAATTCCCGATGAGTATACTCAGGAAATAGTCGAAACCGACTCGTCAATCAAGCCCCACTGGGTCAGTTGGCGCAGAATTCCGGCGACATCCAGGCCACATTCGGCCAGCAATTCGCCGCGTTCGCCCTGATCGATAAAGCGATCCGGCAGGCCGATATGGCGCACAGCAACGTTAATTCCTCGCGCCGCCAGACATTCGCTCACCGCGCTGCCCGCCCCGCCCGCAATCACATTTTCCTCCAGCGTGACCAGGCAGCGATGATCAGCGGCCAATTGCGCGATCAATGCCTCATCCAGTGGCTTGACGAAGCGCATGTTGACCACGGTCGCGTCCAGCCGCTCCGCAACGGTTTCGGC
>JAAUTD010000284.1 GCA_012031845.1 Synechococcaceae cyanobacterium SM1_2_3 | reverse complement strand
GAGCCTTATCAGGACTTTCGCTTCGGATTCAAAAACCGTTCGGGGTGAGCCTGTCGAACCCCAATTTTTCCGATGAATGCCCTTCGACCGCTGAGCGTGTCGAAGCGTCAGGGCGAACGGATGGAGCGAAAGTCATGGCCCTGTCGGACCCCGCTTTATACCGATAAATGCCCTTCATAGGGCTTCACCCCGAACGGTTTTTGAACCTGAATCGACAGTCCTGAAAAGAGAGGATCAGGCCCTGGCCCGCGATGAGTCGGGCGCCTGTTGCGGGCTAAAGCCTGTTCCTACGGCGGCGTTTGTTGCGGTTTTCGCGGGTATTCGCTCAGCCACGGATTGATGCTGATGAAACCCGCTGGCATTCCATCCCTAGCCGATAAAGCCATTACCATGTCCTTATTTTTGCCCTTGAGTGGGAAATACAGGTAATCGTCTATCTGCCCGCCTTGTTGCGCCAAAAAGGCTGCGATTTTTGCCTTGGCCATTGCATCACTTGCGGCAATTTTCTGGATGGGAATACTACGCGAACGCATCGCGCTTAAATCGGGCTTATAGGGTTCATAGAATTCCGCCCGGTATTCCACATCCTTCTCTCCCTCAAGCACAGCGAAGAGTAATTGTTCGCGCAATTTCGAATCATCCGGGAGGCGGGTTTGCGCCAGCAGCGGCCCAATCCCAAAACTGCGCTTCAATTCGGGATATTTCAATTTGTCGAATTCAATGTCCGCAGTGGGAATGCTGGAAAAGCGATCCACCCCGAATACCACAAACGCAGGATGTTCCTGATAAATGACCTTGCCGCCATAAACAATCGCGGCAATTTGCATCAGGGCAATACAGGTCATATCAAACTTCAAACCGGGTTTGCCCGGCTTAAACAGAATCAGGGTAAGCAATGGCCCCAAAACCAAATCAACTCCGGCCACAATCTGTAAAACCTGCCAGCCGCCATCCACTTCGAAGTAGGGTGGTGGATACCAGACAAAGAACATGATGGCTAGGAACAGCAGGAAAATGGTGCTGCTGATGATCAAATGCAGCGTAAAGGCGCGCAATCTGGTAATGGTCATGGCTCAAGTACCTTTTCTCAACTCTCAAACTGAACGAGATGAATTGAGGCAGTGGGTTCTGCGAATTGCCGAAACGAATAGCTGATCAGATGATTGATCAGGATCGTTCCTGAAAATGCTACTGCAAGCGGATTTTTGCTGTAAAGAGATGACGGCCTTGTGTTCCTGGGTTAAGGAGGGGTGGCGCAACGCGCCGGGGTGGTTCGACCCGGCAGAACTTAACAGCCCTGCTCTCCCGCTGGGAGAGGTCGGCGCTGGAAGATAACTACAACTGATTTAGGATCGCTTTAGCCTGATCCATCCGGTCGTGCAGCGATCTGCTGGCGCAGCAGGCGCAGATACAGCGGGATTTCAGGCAGCGGATTGTGGCGCTGGCTGAACTCTTCCAGCAGGGCATAGGCCTTGGCCTTCTCGCCTTGGGCGAGGTGGCCGACCAGACCCGCCCCGGCCAGATAAGCGGCTTCTGGCGCAGTCAGGGTTTCCTTGGGGATGGTTTGCAGCAGACGATTCGCCAGTTCCGACATCGCAGCGGCATCCCGCGATCCAATCGCTGATGCAGGGCAAACCAGGTGCGGGTCAACTCGGACAACAGGGATAGCCCGGTTGCTGAGCCAAATGATTCCACATCGCGGCGGCCTGCGGAGCCGAAACATGCGGATTCACGGCGCTGGCGATGTCCAGCAGGATGAAACGCACCAGTTCATCGGCCGATTGTTGCGGGGCGCTGACCGCCAGTTCCCGCATCAGCAATTGCGCATCGGGCGCAGCCTTGTCCAGATACTCGCGGCTGATCGGCTGTTGGCCAGACAGCGCCTGGGCGATGCGATGACCCTGTTGTTGAAACAGCGGAACTTCAAACGTAGCCGATGGGCTTGCGGGCGTGTCACCCACCCGAAGCTGCCGGTCCAACATCTCCAGCACCGGGATCGGAGCCAGATGCAACTGATTAAAAATCAAAGCACTTTCCAGCAGATAACGGCTTTTCGGGGCATTCATGCTAAGAAAAGGGAAGAAGTCGGAATTGACCGGCGCCCCGAAACCCGCAAACAGCGGTTGCAGTACAACCTTATTGCCCAGACGGCGCACCGCCAAATCCTGCACCGAACGCAGATTGACCCGCTGTAACTGTTCCTGCAAGTTCGGCTCGGCCAGAACCCAGGGATCAAGGGTGTCCAGCGCCCCGCTATTGCTGGCGACAATGATGATATTGCCCTTGTCCGTATTGAAGACCACGTAATCCTGGAAGTGCAGCGCCAACGCCTTGAAGACTGAAGACACCAGCAGCGGATTGGTTTCATACAGTTGCAGCCATTGCACCAGCAAACCGCGCTCATTGAGATGATGCTTGACGTAGCGGTAGAACTCTTCGGAAAACAAACTGGCAACGCCGCTGACCCAGGGATTGGACGGCTCGGAAATGATCAGATCGTAGCGGGCGTTATGACTGGCGAAATAGGTCTTGGCGTCTTCGATATGGATGTGGCTGCGCGGATCGGTGAAGGCGCGTTCCACAAAGCGCCCAAAACCGCGAGCGCCCTCAACAATCGCCGCTTCGATTTCAATCGTATCCACTCGTTGGATCCGATCCGTGCCCAGGAGATTATGAGTGGTCATCCCGGAGCCAAAGCCGATATTGGCGACGGTGGCGGCGCCAGGGCGCAGCGTCAAGGGCAATGCCGCCAGCAGCACCATAGTCGCTTCGTCAGTACCGCCGGTAGTGCCCTGAGTATTAATACCCGCATCCGGTTTGCCATTGGTGGCGATGGTCATATGTCCGCCTTGGTGCATAAACCGCGAGATACTGGCGGTCTTGCCATCCTGATAGAACTGCACATCAATGTTATTCAACCGACTGATGCCAAACCGATACACCCCGCTGGCCATGCGCACTGGATCGAAATGCGCGATCAGAAAGATCAGGGCAAACACCGCCGTTGCGGTACCGGCGCAGGCGGGCCATTCCCAGCGCCATTGCCAATGGGAACGGGCCAGCGCCAGCAGCGCCAACCCGACCAGGATGTCCAGCAACGCGCCCAACCCGACCAGTCCCTTCACTCCCAACGCGGGCATGACCACATGCACCGCGAGCAACACGCCCAAAATCGCGCCGACCGTGTTGGCGCTATAGACCCGGCCAATGCTGCGTTCGCCTGCGCCCCGTTGCAGCAGGGCGTAGGTGAACAGCGGCAGGGTCATCCCGGCCAAAATCGTGGCGGGCAGCATGATGAGCATGGCGATGGTCTGGCTGGTGAGATGAAACAGGGTGTAGCCGCCGTCATTTTTGGCAAGGCTGCCGATCATGAAGCCCATGAAGTCGAAGCTGCTGTTGTACAGGGGCAAGGTGCCGACCGCGCACAAGCCCATCACCACTGCACATAACCGGCATAGCGCAGCGGGGCGCCGATCTGATCCAGGCGGCGGCGAATCCACAAGCCGCCCAAGGCCAGACCTAGAATGAAGGCGCTGAGCATCAGTTCAAACGCCTGGGTTGAGCTGCCCAACACCAGACTGAGCATCCGAATCCAGCCGATCTCGTAGAAGAACGAGGCCAGGCTGGAACTCAGCGCCAGAACCAGCAGCACCGGCGGCAGCCACGCATCCGCCACGTTGTCCGATTGAACCGGAGCGTCTTCCGCAGCCGGGACGCTGTGATTTTTGGCGATGCTCCAGACCCCCAGGGCGATCAGAATATTGAGCAATCCAGCCCCCAGGATCGTTCCCGGCAGACCCACCCACGGAATCAACACAAAGATGCTGACCAGCACGCCGATTGCCGCACCCAGACTGTTGGTGAAATACAGCATCCCCAGGGTCGCGCCGGGTGTCGTCGGATACAGTCGAATAATGCCCGCGCTCATCAGCGGAAAGGTCGCTCCCAGCAGCACCGACTGCGGCAGAATCAGCAGGGTCGCCAAAGTCCATTTCAGGCTATTCGCCGCCACTGGACTGCCCAGCGCGGGCAGCCATGACAGATACAGCGCATCCAGCAGCGTGCTGAAAACCGGGTGAAAGGTCAGCGCCAGTAGGCCAATGATCCCTTCAGCAATCGCGTAGCCCAGCAATAAATTAGGCCAGCGCCGCGAATAATGACTGGTCAGCCCGGCTCCCAGAGCCATCCCGCCCATGAAGATCGCCAAGACCAGGGTTTGCGCATAGGCGGCATGGCCTAGCATCAGCTTCAAATAGTGCGACCAGATCGATTCGTAGATCAGGCCGCTGAAGCCGGAAAAGATAAAAATCACAAATAACGCCGCCTTGATCTGCGGTGAGGGATTGGGATTCGTCATGGTGGGATGACCGATTGCGTGGGAGTGATGGTTCAAGGGAAATCAACAGTTCAAAGAAAAAAGCATCGTGCCTACTCATATTGGGCGATCAGCGCGTTCTTTGCTGAGTTGCGCTTCAATCTGCTGCTGCAACTGATCCAGCAGGCTCATCCATTGGGTGCGCAGGACCGGACGAGTAGGCGCATACGAGCGTGCCCTAGCGATAAAGGCCAACGCATCTTCTCGCAAGCCGCCACTTAAAAAGGTACCGACGATCAACACCGCCGTGCCGATTTCTGGTCTGGCATTAAAGGCTTCTTCGAGGTGACGCACCGTGCCGTCCAGTGATTTTTGCTGGCGGTACAACTGCGCCTTAATGTGATGCAGCAAGTGCCGCGCATTGCCCGCCTGATAGGCCGGATTGGACAGCAGACTGTCCGCCATATGGTGCAGGTCTGCATCACTAAGCGCAGTGCAGCGCCCCTGTTGGCGAAAATTAAGCAAGATTGAAAGGACTTCTATCGCGGCGGTACTGAACAGGCCATTGGCCAAGCGAGCATTAACCTGGGCCAGATGCTGCTGAACTTTCACCTCTCTGCCCGCATGACAGGCTGCCAGTTGCAGTGCCTGCATCGCTAGGTCAATGTGGCGCGGATTATCAGCGGCAGTACGGGCTAACAGGGTATATGCTTTGTCTACTTCGCCAAGCAGCATATAGTGCCGACCCAAAAACTGCTGGGCGCGGGGCGAAGCCGGGTGCCGTGATGCCCAGATTTCCGCCGCTACAAATGGCTGGCCCCACAGACTGGTAGTTTGCCAAAGCACCACAGTCAGC
>JAAUTD010000283.1 GCA_012031845.1 Synechococcaceae cyanobacterium SM1_2_3 | reverse complement strand
AGGATTTTCATCCAGTAACTTTGCAACGCCGGGATCAATGGCTGGATGTCGATGCGCCTGCCGATCAAAGGTGTACCAGAGCAAAAAGGCGACCGCGCCGCTGATCGCCAGCAGGGCGAATCCGCCCATTGAACGGGTGCGATAGCGATCTTCGTAAAAGAGGTAGAGCAGCGCGGTGATCAGCGCGAACAGAATGAACACTTCATAGAGATTGCTGACCCGGGATGTGGCCGAGTCGCGCCCAGCAAATAGGATTCGCGCCAGCGCACCAGCAGCCCGGTCATGACCCATGACTGTGGCGCTCCAGGTCAGGGCGCTGGCGGTCTGGCCGATAAACTCCGAACGGCTGAACAGAGCGACGAAATAAGTCACAGTCGCCAGCACATACAACGTGCTCATCCACATGAACGCCGCCTGGCTTTCCAGCAGATATTTGAGCAGAAACGCGCTCTTGCGCAATTCGTAATCCGCGCCATAGCGCCAAAGCGCCATCAGGGTGAGAACCGCCACCGCCAGCGTAAACCCGCGCGCCGGTTTCCAATACTGGCCCCAGGCGATCAGCGCCAGACTGCTACCGATCAGAATGGCGATCTCGTAGCCGTCCATGTGCGTGTGATAGAGCCAGCCGACGCCGCCGGTTCCAGCCACGACCAGCAGCGCCCACAGTCCATCCCACCAGGCCCATTGCCGCCACGGCGAGGAGGGTTGCCATTGCTGTTCCAGCATCGCTTCGCGGGTTACCGCCATTGTTAGTGCGCTCCTCATAAATGATTGGGATTTGCTGAAGCAGGACTTTCGCTCCATCCGTTCGCCCTGACGCTTCGACAAGCTCAGCGGTCGAAGGGCATTCATCGGATAAAAACGGGGTTCGACCGGCTCACCCCGAACGGCTTTTGAATCCGAAGCGAAAGTCTTGTGAAGGTTCCGGTTGCGTAGCACCGAGCCGCCGCGCCAGATCAATCTGTAACTGGGCGAATTCATGCGCGAATTCGGCGGCATGGCGATTAGCCGCGCCGGCCACAATCAGCCGTGCGCCATCCGCTTCCACCGCCAGCCAGGCCCATACTCGCCGGTGCGAAGTATAAAACATGATGAAAACGCCAATGACCAGAAAGGCAAACCCAAGATAAACCACCCCGGTCGCGCCACTGCGGGTCACTTGCAAGCCGGAGGCTTCCACCTGCTGAAAGCGGGTCAGTTGCAGATAGAACGGCGAGCCGTAGGTCGGCAACACCGCCAGAGCGGATAGCGCATCGTTGAAAAAAGCGTTTTCCTGCTCGCCCACCCCTTGTTCCAGATTAACGCCTTCTTCGCGCAACAGGTCCAGATAAACCTCGGCCAGCGCATCGCGCAGAATGTTGAGATACAGCCCGGTGGCCTCTTGCAACCGTTCTGCGGGCACGACCGCCTGCGCCTTCTGGGTGATTGCCGCAAAGCCGCCTTGCACGAACAGGCTGACCAGATTCAGCCGCACCTGATGCAGATCGCGCCGAAAATCGGGAGTTGGCCCCTCGACCAAGGGGGCTGACTGCGCCAGCACCGCAGTCAAGCGGCTGGCGTCCCGGAGGCGGGCGTTGAAGCGCAAAAAGCGTTCAGGGCTGTTGTTGGCGTCCACCGGAATATGCAGATATTTGAAATCAGCGCCCGGACGGGTGCGCACCCGCTGATGAAAACCAGCGGCCTTCAAGCTGCGAGGGCGTCATGTAATTCAGATATTCCCGCGCTTCGCCCGCCGCATCGCGCAGTTTGAAGCCCACGCTGGGGCCAAAATTGCGGAACTTGCGGTCGCCGGGTTGCGCGCCGGGTTCCGGCAAAAGATTAAACAGCCGAAAATCATCCAGCTCCAGATTCAGCGGCCCGGTCGGCCCGGCCACCTTGAGCGCACTGCCAATCTCGCCTTGGGCATCCACCGCATCCAGCCGCGCCGTGGTCAACGGCCAGGCCCGCAATTCCAACTTGGAACCGCCGTCGCCGAAATCGGATTGATAGATGGCGTAACCGCGATACACCAGCGGATGATTGACCCGAATCACCGCCTCCAGCGGGGTCGCACCGAGATGTTCCTCATCGTGAATGCGCACCTTGCTGGTGAAGGACTTGGGCTGACCGGTGGTGTGGTATTCGACCTGAAAATCCTGCAACTCAATCGCGAACGGCAGCTCCTGCAACAGAAATCCGTCGCGCAGCCGCAGGAACACAAAATTGGCGGCGCTACCTTCGGGCAACATCACGTTGCCGCGAAACGCAGGTGTCTCGCCGGGCGTCAGACGGCTGGCGGGCGGAATGTCGCGGGCCGCCAGATTGCGGGTCTCCAGCGTAATTTCACCGCGCCATTCCTTCAGCTTCAACCACAGATTGCCATCCAGCAGGCCGCCCACGCCGATCACGACCACGGCGGCATGAGTAAACAGATAGCCCAACCGGTTGTAGCGACCCTTCATCGCCGCCGCCACCTGATGATCGCCATGATCCTTGATTTGCCAGCGATAGCCGAAGTTGCGAAAGGATCCGGTGACTGCGGCCAGAGTCCCAGCGAGATCGCGATCCGGCAAGCGCCATTCGGCCGATTGCTGGAAACCGCGCAGCGAATCGGCCCGAATCTGAGTGCGAAAACGCAGCATTTCCCGCACCCGCAGCGGCGCCTGCCGGTAGAGACAAACGCTGGTGGACAGAATCAGGAATCCCAGAATGGCGATAAACCAGCCTGCGCCGTACACGTCATAAAGTCCCAGCCGACTAAACACATCAAACCAGAACGGGCCAAATTTGCGCACATAGTCAGGATAGGGCTGATTTTGTTGCAGCACGGTGCCGATGATCGAGGCGACTGCGACCACTACCAGCAAGGTAATCGCCAGATTCATGGAACCGAGAAATTCCAGCAGCACCCGGCTCAGGCTGCGGCGCGGGGAGGGCTTGCCCATTGTAGGGATGGTGTCGTTCACGGCGGATGTTGGGGAGAGTCGCGGGAGAGAAGTGAGAAATTACGCGGTTTCGACCGAGTGCGCCAACATCCGTTCACGGTTTGAATGCGGCGAAATTTGCGGCTGGCGACATAAAAAAGGGCGGCCCTTCGGCCACCCTCAGTCTTCACTGATTCAAGTCAGCGCTGTTTTACTGCAAACCCTGAATGTAGGAAGCCACCGCCTTGATTTCCGGGTCTGTCATTTTCGCGGCAACGCCACGCATCATCTGACCGGCGTCATTGGCGCGCTCCATCGCCCGGAAGGCTTTCAACTGGATTTCAGTGTATTCGGCGTGTTGACCCGCAATGGCCGGGAACTTGGCGGCCGGATTGCCCGCGCCGGTGGGACCGTGACAGGCCATGCAGGCCGAAACGCCGCTGCTCAGGTTGCCGCCCCGGAAGAGGGCTTCGCCAACTGGAGCCAGCGCTGGATCGGCGGCGGCGCGAGCGATCTGCTGCGAAGCGAAATAGGCGGCTAAATCCTCCATGTCCTGTGGACTGAGCGGCGCCACCATGCCCGCCATAATGGCGTTGACGCGGACGCCGCTCTTGTACTCCTGCAACTGCTTGACCAGATAATCGGCGCTTTGTCCGGCCAGCTTGGGATATTGAGTAATGGCGCTGTTGCCGTCGGCATTGTGACAGGCGGCGCAAGTGATGGATTTGGCTTTGCCAGCAGCGGGATCGCCAGCAGCTACAGCAACAGTCGCAGAACCGAGCAGTGCGCAGGTCGCGGCGATCACAACGAGTTTTTTCATTTTTGGAAGGCTCCTGTACGATGATGATATTCGGTTCAGGCGACCTGTCGCCGACGCGGGACAAAGTGGCGGGAATTGGCGGCTGAACTGCGCTGGGTCGCAGCGGAACCCGTACTGACCTGAATGGATCCCGCCCCGCAATAGCGGCGGTTTTTTATAGCAGTTTCGGCCCCTTAATTCAATGAAAAACCCTGAAAACTCTACAACTATCCCGATCATCAGTCCCGCTGCCATTCGCTATCGAGCGACCAGCTTTCTGATAAGCGTCAACACGTTGGAACAACTGCCCCCGGACAGCGGGCGTGAAGTCGCGGTGGCTGGCCGCTCCAACGCCGGCAAATCCAGCGCGCTCAATGTGCTGACGGGGCAACGACAACTGGCGCGAATTAGTAAAACGCCGGGCCGGACCCAACTGATCAATTTCTTTCAGGTGGAGCCGGATCGCTATCTGGTGGATTTGCCCGGTTATGGCTACGCCAAGGTGCCGGATGCGATTCGCCAGCATTGGCAATATCTGCTGGAATGCTATTTGCGCGAACGCACCGCCTTGCAGGGCTTGCTGCTGTTGATGGATATTCGCCATCCGCTGACTAATCTGGATCGGCAACTGCTGGACGGCTGCGCTATCGCCAACTGCCCGCTCATGTGCTGCTGACCAAGGCCGACAAACTGAGTCGCGGCGCAGCGTTGTCTACCCTGCAACAGATACAGCGCACGCTCAAGACCGACTACCCGTCAACCACTGCTCAATTATTCTCGGCATTGACCCGTTTGGGGATAGAAGATGCGCATGCCCGCCTGGATGAGTGGCTGGGGTATCAGGAACCCGGACTGGCTGAGTTGGAATAACGCTACCTCTCATGAACATAAGCGCAATGGAAATTTATCTGGTGGGCGGCGCAGTGCGTGATGCTTTACTAGGCCGTCCAGTCAATGAACGCGACTGGGTGGTGGTCGGCGCCACGCCTGATGACTTGTTAGCGCATGGCTTTCGGCCCGTGGGCAAAGATTTTCCGGTATTCCTGCACCCGAATACCCACGAGGAATACGCGCTGGCTCGCACCGAGCGGAAAACCGCGCCCGGCTATCACGGCTTCAGCATTCACGCTGCGCCGGATGTGACGCTGGAAGATGATTTATTGCGCCGCGATCTCACGATTAACGCGATGGCCCGCGCCGCCGATGGTCGGCTCATTGATTTATATGGCGGCGCACGCGATCTGGAAGCTCGATTATTGCGGCATGTGTCACCCGCCTTCGCCGAAGACCCGGTGCGGATTCTGCGACTGGCCCGGTTCAGCGCCCGCTATGCGCCGCTGGGATTTCGGGTTGCGCCAGAAACGCTGGAATTAATGCGGCAAATGGTGGCGGGCGGCGAGGTGGACAGCCTGATCCCGGACGGGTGTGGGCGGAAACCATGCGGGCGCTGGGCGAGAGCCAACCCAGCAAT
>JAAUTD010000282.1 GCA_012031845.1 Synechococcaceae cyanobacterium SM1_2_3 | reverse complement strand
CGCTGCAAGGACGAAGGCCAGCGCCCCGCCGATCTGGCCGACGACGGCGATCCGGTCAAACGGCAAAACCAGCGCATCTATGCCGATTATCAACAGCAGTGCGAACGCAGCGGACTGGTGGATTTCGGGGAATTGCTGTTGCGCGCCTACGAACTGTGGCGCGATTACCCGGACCTGCTGACCCATTATCGCGAACGGTTCCGTCATGTGCTGGTGGACGAATTTCAGGACACCAATACCATTCAGTATCAATGGGTGCGGCTGTTGAGCGGCGGTCAGGGCGATGTGTTCATCGTCGGCGACGACGATCAGTGCGTCTACGGGTGGCGGGGTTCAAAAGTTGAGAACATTCAGCGATTTGCCGAAGATTTTCCCGGTGCGCAAACGGTCCGGCTGGAACAGAACTACCGCTCTACTCACAACATCCTCAAGGCCGCTAATGCCGTCATTGCCCACAACAGCGGGCGACTCGGCAAAAATCTGTGGACATCCGACGGTGATGGCGAACCGATCCAGCTTTACCAGGCTTTCACCGAGACCGATGAAGCCCGCTTCGTCATCGAACGCATCCGCCACTGGGTCGCCAACGGCGGCGCTGTAGTGACGCGGCGATTCTGTATCGTTCCAATGCCCAATCGCGGCTGTTTGAGGAAAGCCTGATCGGCGCGGCGCTGTCGTACCGGATTTACGGCGGCTTGCGCTTCTTCGAGCGGGCCGAAATCAAGGATGCGCTGGCCTATCTGCGGCTGATGGCGCATCGCCACGACGATCCGGCGTTTGAACGGGTGGTCAACAATCCGCCCCGCGCCATTGGCGACCGCACGGTTGAAAGGATACGGGAAACAGCGCGAATGCAAGGCGGATCGCTGTGGCAGGCCGCGCTGCATCTGCTCTCGGCAGGCGGATTAAGCGGACGGGCGGCGGGCGCGGTGCGCGGCTTTCTGAACCTGATCGAAACTCTGGATCATGAGAGTCGCGGCCAACTATTGCCGGAGCAGGTGAATCAGGCTATTCATCAGAGCGGCCTGCTGGCGATGCACGAACAGGCCAAGGCCGATAAAGGTGAAGCGCGGGCGGAAAATCTGGAGGAACTGGTCAATGCCAGTTGCAACTTTATCCTGCACGCCGATCCGGTCACGGTCGGGGCCGATCCCGAAGCGCCGGATAGTTTGAGCGCCTTTTTGGCTCATGCCACGCTGGAATCCGGCCAGGGTCAGGGCGCGGCCCATGAAGATTGCGTGCAACTGATGACCCTGCACATGGCCAAGGGTCTGGAATTTCCGCTGGTGTTCTTGGTGGGCATGGAAGAAGGGCTGTTTCCCAGCAGCCGTTCCGACGCCGAAGCCGGTCGGCTGGAAGAAGAACGGCGGCTGGCGTATGTCGGCATCACCCGCGCCCGCCGCCAGTTGTATGTGTGCTATGCGGAAAAACGCTCGCTGTATGGCCGTGAGAACTACCCGCAACCTTCGCGCTTCGTCGCTGAAATCCCCGCTGAATTGACGCATGAGGTGCGGGTTCGCGCTGGCCGCCGGGCCAGTCCATCCTTGCCGCCGCCGACTCAAGCCGCAGTTCCACCCATCGCCATGCCGTCAGGATTACAGCCTCGGCAGCGAGTGCGTCATCCGCAATTTGGCGAGGGCGTGGTGCTGGAAGTCGAAGGCGCGGGCTATCACGCCCGAGCCAAGGTCAATTTCCCCAAAGCAGGCGCGGCCAAATGGCTGGTGGTGGCCTACGCCAAACTGGAAACCCTGTGAACTCACCGATCATTGCTGCCCCAGTCACCCGGCCCAATGCGGCTGGCCTTGCCGATACCCGCTCCAGCCCGGTATCCCGACCGCGCCGCCCCGAACATAAGTTGACGGTTAAGGAAGTGCTGGACGAACTGGTCGCCGACGGACTGGTTGAGCGGGCCGAAATTGACCGCGCCAGCGCGGGATCGCGCCCTGCTGATCGCGGCGAACTGCATCCCCTGGTTGTGGTCGCCAACAAACAACTGCATCTGCTTGAGCCGCCGCATCCGGTGCTGAGCCTGGAGCGGCTCACCGAGTGGCTGGCGGGCAAAGTCGGGCTGCCGTACCTGCGGATTGACCCGCTCAAGCTGGATATTGCCGCCGTTGAACGGCTGTTGCCGTTCATTTCTTACGAGTATGCCGCCCGTTATCAAATTCTGCCGGTTTCCGCCGATGATCGCCGGGTGGTGTTCGCCACCGCCGAGCCTTATTTAACCGGCTGGCAGGAGGTGTTGCAGCAGACTCTGCGCCGGGAGATCGAGCGGGTGATCGCCAATCCGCTTGATGTCAATCGCTACCAGTTGGAGTTTTATGGCGTGTCGCGCTCGGTGCGCGGGGCGCAGAAAGGGGCGCTGGAGCCGATTTCCGGCATTCTCAATTTTGAGCAATTGCTGGAACTGGGCCGACGCGGCGAACTGAGCGCCGATGAGCGGCCTATCGTGCAGATTGTGGATTGGCTGCTGCAATACGCCTTCGCTCAGCGAGCCAGCGACATTCATCTGGAGCCGCGCCGCGAGCAGGGCCAAATCCGTTTCCGCATTGATGGGGTGCTGCATTCGATTTATCAGTTACCGTCAGCGGTGATGAGCGCCGTCACCAGCCGCATCAAGATTCTGGGGCGCATGGATGTGGCCGAGAAGCGCCGCCCGCAGGATGGCCGGATCAAGACCCGCACCCCGGCGGGGCGGGAAATTGAAATGCGGCTGTCCACCATGCCGACGGCGTTCGGTGAAAAGTGCGTCTTGCGCATCTTTGATCCCGACACCGTGACCAAGAATTTCGGCCAGTTAGGCTTCGCACCCGCCGAAGAAGCGACCTGGCGCGGCATGATCGCCCGCCCGCACGGCATCGTTCTGGTGACCGGCCGACCGGATCGGGCAAAACTACGACGCTGTACACCACGCTCAAGCATCTGGCTAATTCTGAAGTCAATGTCTGCACGGTCGAGGACCCGATAGAAATGGTGGTGCCAGAGCTGAATCAGATGCAGGTGCAACCCGCGATTGATCTGAGCTTCGCCCAAGGCATTCGCACCCTGCTGCGGCAGGACCCGGACATCATCATGGTTGGGGAAATCCGCGATCTGGAAACAGCGCAGATGGCGGTGCAGGCGGCACTGACCGGGCATCTGGTGCTATCCACCCTGCATACCAACGACGCCGCCTCGGCGGTGACCCGGTTGCTCAATCTCGGCATCCCGCATTTTCTGCTGCAAAACGTGCTGATTGGGGTGATGGCGCAACGGCTGGTGCGGACCCTGTGTCCGCATTGCAAGACGGAGGGGCAACTGGAGCCGACGCTGTGGGATGCGCTGATCCAGCCGTGGCCGTTGCCAAAACCGGCAGCGGTCCGGGCGCCGCAGGGCTGCCCGGAATGCCGCAATACTGGCTTTCTGGGCCGGGTTGGTCTGTATGAGCTGTTGACGGTGACGCCAGAATTGCGGCGCTGGTTGCGACCCGAAGTGGATGCGGCTGAACTGCGCCGCCGCGCTTGCGAGCAGGGGATGCGCCCGTTGCGAATTAGCGCCGCCCTGCAGATTGCTTCTGGCCTGACCACGTTTGAGGAGATTGTGCAGGTATTGCCGCCACTGGGCGAGGAATAGCCACTCAGTGGCATCTTGACAAATACACTTATTATTTTTGACTATTTTGTGAGCGATAGTACACAATGTTTTTGCGTGAATACCGCAGTTATTGTTCAAACCACCGATAAACAAGAGTGATACAAGGAGCATTTATGTCCATCAAATTCACCCAATGCGCTCTGGCGGCCGCCCTGGCGGGAAGTCTTTTGGCGGGAACCGCCCAAGCCTACGAGGCGGGAACCTGGTTGGGCCGAGTCGGCATCTGGGGCGTCTATCCGAAATCCGACAATCTGGAGAATGTGCTGAACACCGGCGCCACGGTAGATGTGGATGATGGCTACAGCCTTGGTTTCAACATTACCTACATGGCGACGCCAAACATCGGCATTGAGCTGCTCGGCGCCTGGCCGTTCGAGCATGACATCAGTCTCACCGGCGCCGGCAAAATCGGCAGCACCAAGCACCTGCCGCCTACCTTGAGTGTGCAATATCATTTCATGCCCAACAACAACATTCGTCCGTATGTGGGCGTGGGTCTGAATTACACCTTCTTTTTCGACGAAGACACCAGCCTTGACCTGAACCGGGATGGCAACACCAGCCTGAAGCTGGAGGATTCCTGGGGCCTGGCTGGGCAGCTTGGCGTGGATATTGATGTCGCGCCCAACTGGTTCGTGAATGTGGATTTCCGCTACATCGACATTGACGCCAAAGCCAAACTGGATGGGGTGGGCATCGGCACGGTGGAAATTGACCCGTTCATTTTTGGAATCAATGTTGGAACCCGCTTCTGACCGACCACAAAAAACCCTTCTCGCCGTTTGGGAGAAGGGTTGACATATTCAGGAACAGATTGGTAAGGAAGACCGATCTTCGGTTATCTCCGCCCATCGGGCGATCTCAGTTGCGGTAATATTTTCAATCATTCCTCTTCTTCGTTTGGCGGCGCATTGCCGAGCAACTGCGCGCGCAGTTTGATTAGCCACTCCAGAAAATAGCGGGTAGCGGAGAGTTTCGACCGCGATTCCTGCACCCCCTCGTAGAGCAGCGGCAGATTGAGGTGATCGTAGATGCTGATCCATTGCTCGCCGGATTTAATCGCCAGCAAGGGGTTTAGAACGTAATAGCCATGCGACATCCGGGCGAATAGATGACGGTTGTAAGCAGACGCGGTGATTTCGCCAGAATTGCGGTAATTGGTGCGCAAAATATGCACCACCTGTTTGGAATCCCGCAGTTCGCTCCGGTAAAACAGGGTCTTGACGTTGGCCCAGGAGAAGAAGCTGGGGTGAAGCGATCTGGTTGGAATCGCCGCAGAGCGCAAACTGTTCGGGTTTTCTGAGGCTGCGCAGGATTAGCGCCAGTTGGATGTTGGTGATGTCCTGCGCCTCGCCCACCACCACGAAGTCGTAACGCGGCTGGCACTGGGCTAAATAGTGCTGGGACAGGATCAGGACTTTCGCTCCATCCGTTCGCCCTGAGCCTGTCGAAGGGCATTTATGGGTAAAAACCGGGGTTCGACAGGCTCACCCCGAACGGTTTTTTGAACCTGAGGCGAAAGTCCTGAGGATATTGGTGTCGTAAAAGTCGCTGT
>JAAUTD010000281.1 GCA_012031845.1 Synechococcaceae cyanobacterium SM1_2_3 | reverse complement strand
TCGGGCGCGGAGATCGCCGCATCAGTGATCATTTTCGGTTCAGACCGTGCGTTTTCAGCCGGGAGCATCGGCGCGGCGACAACCGGTTCGGAGATAACCGGCGCGGCGGCTTTGGCGACTACAGCTTCAGCGGGCGATTCTGCTTCAACTCTCCGTGCTGGCCGGTCGCGGCGATGTCGATCCGGTTTGGGTGGACGCACTGCGCTGGGAGCAGGCCGGTCGTCGCGGACGGAGGGCTGCGGAGGTTGCCCGAACAGGTTGCCCCACAGCCAGCCAAAGAAGCCGGGATTCACTTCGGGTTTAACGGGTGGAGTGGGTGGTGTGGGAGCCGGACTGGTCGGCGCAACGCCCTTGACTACTGGCTCTTCATCGGAACCACGCGCCACCGGGCTGGATTTGGTCTCGATCTGCTCCTCGTAGGCTTCGGCCAGCGTATAGGACCGCAATTGATCTTCGGACAACTCATCCATCCGCAACCGGCTGAGCTTGTAATGCGGCGTTTCCAGCGATTCGTTCGGAATCAGCAGAACGCCGACCCGGTGGCGCTGTTCGATGGCGCGGATTGCTTCGCGTTTCTCGTTGAGCAAAAAGGTGGCGACCTTGACCGGCAACTGCACCACGACCCGTCCGGTCTTGTCCTTCATCGCCTCTTCCTGAATCAGCCGCAACACGCTTAACGCCAGCGATTCAATGTTACGGATGGTGCCCTGACCGTTGCAGCGCGGGCAAATGACATGGCTCGCTTCATCCAGCGACGGGCTGAGCCGTTGCCGCGACATTTCCAGCAGCCCAAACCGGGAGATGCGCCCGACCTGCACCCGCGCCCGATCCATTTTCAGCGCCTCGCGCAGCCGGGTTTCGACCTCGCGCTGATTGCGGGCCGCGTTCATGTCAATGAAGTCAATCACCACCAGCCCGCCCAAGTCGCGCAGCCGCAATTGCCGGGCCACTTCATCGGCGGCTTCCAGATTGGTGGTCAGCGCGGTTTCTTCAATATCGCTGCCTTTGGTCGAGCGGGCCGAATTGATGTCAATCGAAACCATCGCTTCGGTGTAATCAATGACGATACCGCCGCCGGAGGGCAGAGTGACTTCACGCTGATAGGCGGTTTCGATCTGGGATTCAATCTGATAGCGGGTGAACAGCGGAACATTGTCCTGATACAACTTGAGCTTGTTCAGGTTATGCGGCATCACCTGCTGCATGAAATCCTGGGCCTGACGATGCACGGCCGGGTTGTCCACCAGAATTTCGCCAATGTCGGCGCGCAGATAATCGCGCAAGGCGCGGATGATGATGTTGCTTTCCTGATAGATCAGAAACGGGGCTTTTTTCTGCGGCAGGGCGGTTTCAATGGCTTTCCACAGATGCAGCAGATAATCCATGTCCCACTGCAATTCTTCCTGCGAGCGGCCCACGCCCGCCGTGCGCACGATCAGACCCATGCCTTCGGGAATGTCGAGGCTGCTCATCACCTCACGGATTTCCTGCCGATCATCGCCTTCGATCCGGCGGGAGACGCCGCCCGCACGGGGATTGTTCGGCATCAGCACCAGATAGCGCCCGGCCAGGCTGATAAAGGTGGTGAGCGCCGCGCCCTTGTTGCCGCGCTCCTCCTTTTCCACCTGCACCATAATCTCCTGGCCTTCGCGGATCGCCTCGCGAATGCTGGGACGCCCGCCTTCGGAGGCATGGGGATCGAAGTAGCTGCGGTTGATTTCCTTGAACGGAAGAAAGCCGTGTCGGTCAGCGCCGTATTCGACAAAGGCCGCTTCCAGACCCGGTTCAATCCGGGTGACGCGACCTTTATAGATGTTGGATTTTTTCTGTTCCCGCGACGGGGTTTCGATATCGAGGTCGTAGAGTTTCTGGCCGTCTACGAGGGCTACGCGCAACTCTTCCTGCTGAGTGGCGTTGATCAGCATGCGTTTCACAAGAATGAAGTTCCCTGCGCTCAACCATCACCGACCGCGACGCGGTGGTTGTCGCCGGGGCGTCGCCGGAGGAAGGAATAGCCCGGAGGAAGAAGGTCCAGAACATCGGGCAAATCCGAAATACGCCACGGAATGCGTGACTGATCGGCTGGGAGCGCGGTCAAGAGCCGCTCAAGGAAGGTAGGGTCGAGCAGCGGACAAACCCGTTTAACTTAGCCTGCCCGCCGGTGCTATGGCGTACAGGCATGAAAACCGATATGGTGTATTTATCCAGTTTCGCCAGCCTATTAGGCCAATCGGCGACAACGCTCACAACTATAACAGCCTGACTGACATGCTTCAAACAATGCCTGAAACAATCTCAGCTTCGTTTTCTTCCGCCGGGGTGCGTCATCTGGAAATTACCTCCAATTACGCTGGACAACGGCTGGATAATTTTTTATTGCGCGAATTGAAAGGCGCGCCCAAAAGCCTGATCTATCGCATTGTCCGCAAAGGCGAAGTGCGGATTAACGGCGGGCGGGTTCAACCGGATCGCCGCTTGCAAACCGGGGATGTGCTGCGCATTCCGCCGGTGCGGCTGGGCGAGCGGCAGGAGCAGCCATTTCGACCCTCGCCGGGACTGACCGAACAATTGCGGACGGCGGTGCTGTATGAAGATCGTGAGATTCTGGTGCTGGATAAACCGGCCGGACTGGCGGTGCATAAAGGCAGCGGCGTGGATTTTGGCGTGATCGAAGCCTTGCGAGCGCTGCGCCCCGATGAGCCGTTTCTGGAACTGGCGCACCGGCTGGATCGCGAGACCAGCGGCTGTCTGGCGCTGGCGAAAACGGCGGCGGCGCTGCGGCTGATTCAGGACGCCTTTCGCGCTGGACAGGTGGAAAAACGCTATCTGGCGCTGGTGCGCGGCTATTGGAACCACGGCCCGTGTGAAGTGAATCAGCCGTTGCGCCGTAATTTGCTGCGCGGCGGCGAGCGCATGGTCGAAGTGATGGACGACGGCAAACCCGCCCTGAGCCGGTTCAGTCCGGTCAGTCTGTTCAAACCCGCGTCGCTGCTGGAAGTGCGGATCGCCACTGGGCGCACCCATCAAATCCGGGTTCACGCCGCCTATATCGAACATCCACTGGCGGGCGATGACAAATATGGCGATGACGGATTTAACCGGATGATGGCCGAACAATACGGGTTGCGCCGCCTGTTTCTGCACGCGCATAGCCTGAGCCTGGCGCTGGGCGGAAAAGAAATTGCCGTCAGTGCGCCGCTCGATGCTGAATTGAAAGCGGTGCTGGATCATCTTCAACCAGCGGGTCGCCGCCGCGATTAAGCGAGAAATCATCATGTCCGAACCAGGCGCAAACGATTCCGGCTCCAATTCAAAACTGCCCAATGACGAGCGCTGGGCGCGTGAAGTGCTGGGCAAGCTGGCGCTGGCCGCCGTCACCGAGCAACGGCGGGCGCGGCGCTGGAATATCTTTTTTAAGCTGCTGTTTTTTGGTTATCTGGTGACTTTGCTGGTATTAGCCTGGCCGGATGATCTCAGCACCGCAACCGGTAGCGTCAAACGGCATACCGCATTGGTTAAGATTGACGGCCTGATTGCCAGCAGCACGGAAGCGAATGCTAAAAATGTGATTGAGGCGCTGCGCAAGGCATTCAAGGATGACAAAACGGCCGGCGTTATTCTGGAGATCAACAGTCCCGGCGGCAGTCCGGTGCAATCCGGCGAGATTTATGACGAGATTCGGCAACTGCGGCAGAAACATCCCAAGATTCCTATTCACGCCGTAACCGGCGATGTTTGTGCTTCCGGCGGCTATTACATTGCAGCGGCGGCGCAGAATATCTACGCCAATAAAGCCAGTATTGTCGGCTCCATCGGTGTGCGGATGGACAGCTTCGGCTTCACTGACGCCATTGCCAAACTGGGCATTGAACGACGGGCCTATACCGCGGGCAATAACAAGGATTTTCTGGATCCGTTCAAGCCGGTGAATCCAGCGGAAGTGCAACATCTGCAAGGAATGCTGGATGCAATTCATCAGCAGTTTATCAGCGCGGTTAAACAGGGCCGTGGCGAACGGCTGAAACAGGATACCGAGATATTCAGCGGGCTGATGTGGACCGGCGAACAGGGTGTTAATCTCGGACTGGTGGACGCGCTGGGCAATACTCGCTATGTCGCTGAAGAGATTATCGGCGAGAAGAACCTGCTCGATTACACCAAACGCACCCGGCTGGTGGATCGGCTGTTCGATGGCGTAGAAAGCAGTCTCAGCGCGGTATTGCTAAAGGTGTTGGGATTGGATGGAACGGTGCAGTGGCGCTAAGTTCTGATGATTCGCTCGAATAACCTGACCGGAGAAAATAGCCATGTCCGCCCAACTTAAACCCCGCTGGTTTTCAGTCGAGGAGTATCTCGCTTTTGAGGAAGCCAGCGAGATTAAACATGAATATGTAAACGGTGAAATCTATGCAATGACCGGGGTCAGCGTCCGGCATAATCGGATTAGCGGTAATTTATTTGCTCGCTTACTCAATCACCTGGACGGATCGCGCTGTGAGGTTTTTTTCGCTGAGGTAAAACTGCGTCTGAAAGAATTGAACCAGGATATTTTCTACTATCCCGATCTAATGGTGTGTTGCGATCCGAATGACCGAGACCTGTATTGGCGCAGTCGGCCCTGCCTGATTGTTGAAGTGCTTTCCAACAGCACCGCCCGCATTGATCGGAGTGAAAAATATCTGACCTACATTCAACTGGACAGCCTGCAAGGTTATTTGCTGCTGGAACAGAATAAAATCGGCGCAACCCTGTATCGGCGCAATGGCGGCGGCTGGCAGCGGGAAGAGTTTAATGATCCACAGACGGCGCTGACTCTGCCCTGCGCCGAATTAACTGTCCAGTTGGCCGAGATTTATGCAGGAACTGGTCTGCCTGAAGATTCACCGCCTGATTGAAACGCTTATTCCAGTGCGGTGATCTCGCAGTATTGACCCAAATGTTCCTTTTCCCAGGTGATTAACTCCTGTAGCGGCATTTCAACAGACACGGTTTGCAAACTGCTCCACAGCACCACGCCATCATCACAACCACTGGCCAGCCAGCGCCCGTCGGGACTGAACGCCACTGCGTTGACGCTTCCGGTATGCCCCGCCAGGTCTCTACGCACTGCCGGTTCTCCAGCCGCCACAGCCGCACGCTGCGATCGGCGCTGCCACTGGCCAGCAGCCGCCCATCCGGGCTGAACGCCACCGC
>JAAUTD010000280.1 GCA_012031845.1 Synechococcaceae cyanobacterium SM1_2_3 | reverse complement strand
ACCGTGATAATCAATTCTTCTAGCGACATGGCTAACGTCCTCTAGGTTATTTTTACCATTCTATCAATAACCTACGACGATACCCATGCCGCCTCAAGATCTAGCCGGTAAAGTTGCACATCGCGTTCTTATTCAAGTAAATCCAGCGCCCTTCTTCGTCCTTGATCCAGGTGACGGTGGGGCTGTGGTCCATGAACAGCCGGAAGCGCTCTTCGCTTTCGCACAATGCCGTTTCCATCCGCTTGCGTTCGGTAATATCCAGGGCGCAGAAGACGCGCCCCGATTCAGGCTGATTCGGGACCAATAAAGCGACTTGCAGCAGGATATCGATCAGCCGGCCATCCTTGCCGTGCGTCTGCGCCTCCACCACCGCCAAGCCGGTTCGTTCGATCTGATTTTGTATCTCCCGGTCGAGACGCTCGAACGATCCGTCGCTGGGAAAAATTAACCGCGTGGACTGGCCGATGATTTCCTCTGGCCGGTAGCCCAATGCCTGATAGAAGTAGTCATTCACCTGCTGGAAGATATGTTGCACGGACACGCCCACGGCCACTGGCACGACCCGAAGCACGGCGGAAAGCTGTTGTTCGTGCGCTCGCAACGCTTCCTCGGCCTGCTTGCGGTCGGTGATGTCCACCGCTACCAGGCGACAACACCGATCCGCGCCAGAGACCCTGCCTACCAAGCGCACATAGCGGGGCGGGGCGCCTTCCGGTTCAAGGGTCACTTCGCAGATTTCCTGTGACCCACATCGAACCAACCGGTCGAGAAAAACGGTAAAAGTTGGTCGGCTGGCCACCGCTACCCATCGCCCAAAGTGGGCGCCGATCAGTTGCGACCGCGCTTGGCCGAGCAGGGCCGCTCCGGCGAAATTCACTTCGTGGATGACGCCATCGCCGGTCAGGGTGAAATAACCAATCGGCGCGAAGTCGTAGAGATCAGTGTAGCGTTCCAGGCTCCTTTCGAGCCGGGCTTGCGTCTCCCGCAATTCCTCGTTCTGCAATTCCAGTTCGATCTGGTGGACATGCAACTCGTGGATCAGCCGCAGGCTTTCGGCTTCGGTGGGAGGTCGGCTGGCCGACATGGGTTGCGCTTGCCAGCGTTCCAAGGCGCAGCGACGCAGTTCGACGGCGGCGAGCGAGTCGCCGACACAATCCGTCGGCCGGTTCCCGCTCTCCTGGGCGGCCCGGATGCGTTGCAGTTCCATTTCGGCGATGCGCAGTTTCGCAATCAATTCATCGCGGGAGAACCGGGAATAATCGGTCACGGGAACACCCGCCTGGTGACAGATGCGCGGCCGCGCTGCTTTGCGTCTATCCCTTAATCCCCATCGTATTCAACACTTCCACCGCGTCGACGATCTCGCGGGCCAGATCATCAAGCCGCCGTCGTTGCGTGCGGGAGTAGGTGCGCAGCAACTCGAAAGCCTCTTGCCGTCGCAAGCCCCGCCGTTCCATCAGAATGCCGATGGCCGTCGCGATGTCGCGCCCACCCTTCAGGGCTTCTTCCAGGTGACCCTTGGCTTTGCCAAGGGCATCCAAATCACGGGAACGGGCAAGAGCAGCTTCAATCGCGGGAACCAGTTGCGGCACGTCCACAGGTTTGACCACATACCCCAGTCCCCCCCTCGTGGATCGCCTCCTCCACCATTTTCTGGTCGCTATAGGCCGACAGGAACAAGACTGGAACGTGGTGGGTATCCCGCAGTTGCCGCGCCAGTTCGATGCCGGACATCCCCGGCATACGGATGTCCAGAATGGCTAAATCGGGGGACTGGCGTTGGGCAAGAGCGAGCGCCGTTTCGCCGGAGACCGCCTCGGTGACCGTATAGCCGACCTGGCGGAGACCACTGCCCAAGGTGCTAAGAATCAGACGGTCGTCATCAACCAGGAGGATATGGCAAAACATGGCGCTTCCTTCTCAAAACGGCAGGGTCATCAATCATTTTCATTATAGGTATTGCGTGTATTTTAGTGATTGGAAACAGGCAACCGATCCGATAAACCTATCGAAAATAATTGTGGCTTTGCTTGAAACTACTCATTAACTCACTAGCATTTATTAATCAGTCCAAACTCCCGACTGCCGCAAAGTAATTCCCCCCTTTCAGCCGCGCCCCTGCTGAAATTTGTTCGCCGAAGCCCAGTTCCCGCTTCATATCCTTTTGTCCGTCACTTCACTGCGTGGTGTGCGCTTACGCCATCCGTAGCGTGATGCGGCGTCCGTGTATTGAGGTCAACGATGCCACAAACGGCTCCTCCCGACCGCCTGATCCGGTTGCTCGTTGTCACGCCGCAGGAAGGCAGCCCGTCGCTGGATGTGGCCCGGCTTGTGGCTTGCCCGATAGAAATGAAATGGATCAGAGTTGCCACCGACTGCAACGACGGGCTGCGTCTAATCCTGATGACCTATCCAGATGTCATTGTTTTGCCGTGGAGCGCGGCGGCAGCGAAATTGCTCCGAGTGATCGATCACCTGCGCAACCCCCGTTTCTCGCCACAGGTCGTGGTGGTGACGGAACTCCCCGCGCCGCCGGAGAGCCTCACCCTGTCGGATGGCGTCATGACCATCGGGGTGGACCCACTGCATCCCGACGGGTTGACTGACTCGCTGCGCGCCATGCTCGCCGATAACGGCATCCGGTTCCAGGCGAGCGGCGAATAACAAATTTCTCATCAATTAAAAGGTTCGATAATCATGAAGATCAACAATCTAACTATCGGTACGCAATTAGCTATTGGCTTTGGAACGATGTCGGTAATCGCTCTGCTGCTCGGTCTCCTGGCGGTATTCGGGATTCAAACTCTGGCAACCGGCATAGAATCGGCGAGAATCGGTTGCCCGCATTACAGGCGCTAGACCAACTCAACTACCAGCGGATGATGATCCGCGCACAAACCCAGGCCGTTTTTGCGCACGAAACTCAAGCCGAAGCTGGCGCGGGATTGCGCGGCATTCAGGAAGAACGCCGGAGGAGCTGGCAACAGGTGAACCAGTGGTGGGAGGCATTGTTGAAAATCCCGCGGACCAGCGAGCGAGGCCGGGCGCTGCAACAACAACTCGACGGGCAATATAAAGCCTGGCGCGCCGTTTACGTCGAACTGGACCATCTGATCGAACGCCTCGCCGCCGCTGATCCCGACCAAAAGCGGGCGCTGTACGGCGAGTACCGCCAAGCGGTCGGTCGCATGGTGCCGATCTCGGATTCAATGGGCCAGACTTTCGAGGCCATCACCGAAAAACAACACCGTTCGCACCCACGAGATGGTTGCAAAGAATCACACCCTGGCGACCTGGCTGGAAACCTTGTCCATCGCCGCTACGGTCGGCAGCATGGTGCTGGGCGCGTTGTTGACTTGGCTGCTGGTGCGGGCGATCCGTCGGCCCATCGGCGGCGAGCCAGCCGAGATGGCGGCGCTGACCCAGCAAATCGCCCACGGCGATCTGACGGTGCGGTTCGAGAATACCGGCAAGGAAACCGGCATCTACGCCGCCATGCGCGATATGGCCGTCCAGTTGAAGGACATGGTGAGCCAGGTCACCCAGGCGACTGCCCAGGTCAATTCAGCCGCCGCCGAAATCGCCCAGGGCAGCAGCGACCTGGCGCAGCGCACCGAGCAGCAAGCCGCCGCTCTGGAAGAAACCGCCTCCTCAATGGAAGAACTGACCAGCACGGTCAAGCACAGCGCCGACAACGCCGGTCAAGCCAGCCAGTTGGCCAGCGCCGCCCGGTCGCAAGCCGAACAGGGCGGCCAGGTGGTGGATCAAGCGATTGCCGCCATGACCGCGATTAACCAGAGCAGCAACAAAATTGCCGACATCATCAGCGTCATTGACGAGATCGCGTTTCAGACCAACCTGCTGGCGCTGAATGCGGCGGTGGAAGCCGCCGCGCCGGCGAACAGGGCCGAGGCTTTGCGGTTGTCGCCGGGGAAGTGCGCAAGCTGGCGCAACGCAGCGCCGACGCCGCCAAGCAGATCAAAACGCTGATCACCGACAGCGTCGCCAAGGTCGAGGACGGCGGGCGACTGGTCAGACGCTCCGGCCAAACCCTGCAAGAGATTATGGTCTCCGTCAAGAAAGTCAGTGACATCGTCGCCGAGATCGCCGCCGCCAGCCGGGAACAAGCCTCCGGGATCGAACAGGTCAACAAGGCGATTTTGCAGATGGACCAAGCCACCCAGCAGAACGCCGCCCTGGTCGAGCAGACCGCCGCCGCCAGCCACGCGATGGGCGATCAGGCCCGCGACCTCGAGCAGTTGATGCGCTTTTTCAAGCTGGACGGGCAGGCGGCAACCTACCAACCAGTAGCTGCCCCGATCAATCCACCCGGTGAGCGCCACGACGAGCGCCGGGGGCGGATAGAGCCTCGCCCCCGTCTTAACCCAATGGACATGAAGCCAGTCGACGCGGCAGCGGGAATCCACGACTGGCAACAGTTCTAGGCGAGGCCGTGAGAGGCCCGGCTCCCGCCTTTCTTTCTCGCTTACAGGACTTTCGCCTCGGGTTCAAAAATCGTTCGGGGTGAAGCCCTGTCGAACCCCGCATTTTTCCCTTCGACAGGCTCACAGGGCGAATGAATGGAGCGGAAAGTCTTGGCTTGCCATTTCGCTGCGTGGCGCGGCATTGCGCCCGCCTCCATGCCTAGCAGACAAACACATATTCGCCGCAAGCGGTCATCGTGACCGAAATGGTGACAGGATGGATATAGGAATTTCTGGCATCGACAAGATGCGAAACACTCAGGACGACGCCAAGCTTCTCCTGAAATCAGCGGAAGCCCATGCCGTGCGCCATTTGGACCCAACTCGCGCCTTGGCGCATGAACTTCATGTCGTGGAGCATCGAAACAAGGAGTTGCACCGCAACATGGCAGAACAGGAACGGTCGCATAGCCTGTTCTATCTGCTGTTTGACCAAGCGCCGGTTGGCTATCTGGCGCTGGACAGCATTGGACTGATCCACGAGGTTAACGAGACGTTTTGCCGGATGATGGATCAGGAACGGAGTCAGTTGATAGGCCGGTCTGTTGCCGAGTGCATCACCGGTATCGAACGCGGCGTGTTTCTGGCGCGCTATCGGGCGTTATTCAGGACTCCAGCGGGACAAAACCTTGAATCGTTCATTCGGTGCGCACGCGGTTCAGAATTTTACGCGCACCTGCAAGGCGCAAGGATCAGCGCACCGCCGACGTGCTGGCAGGTCAGCCACAGATCTCTGCTGTGCTGGCG
>JAAUTD010000279.1 GCA_012031845.1 Synechococcaceae cyanobacterium SM1_2_3 | reverse complement strand
GCGGCGGCGGGCGGCTGTGGCGCTGGCGCTGGGCTGACTACGCCGCTGTATTTTCCGCTGGGACAGGTGATGACCACCGACATCTTCCTGTTCCTGTTCTGGACCTGGGCGCTGTGGGCGGTTTGGCGGGCGCTGTATCGGCAACAGCGTTTCGCCTGGTATGAACTCGGCGCGGCAGTGGGATTGGGCGGACTGACCAAGTTCAGCATCGGCCTTTTACCCGCGTTCCTGGGGATTGGCCTGCTGTTGACCCCGCTGGGCCGCCGCGAATTGCGCCGCTGGCCGCCGTGGGGCGGATTGTTGCTGGCGCTGCTGCTGATTAGCCCGGTGCTGCTGTGGAACGCCGGTCACGACTGGGGATGTTCCGCCACGAACAGGGCCATGTCTTTCCGGTGACTGAAATCAGCAGTTGGCGGGACAATCTGCTCGATTTCGCGGAATTTGTCGGCGGGCAACTGCTGGCGCTGTCGCCGCTGGTGGCCGTGGCGCTGATTTACACCGTGGCCCGGCTGCCGCAAGCGGACGAACAGCGGCTACTGTGGGGACTATCGCTGGCGGTGCTGGCTTTTTTTCTGGTCAAGGCGCTGTTCAGCAAAGTGCAATTGAACTGGCCAGCCCCGGCTTATATTGGCCTGTTGATTTTGTTTGCCGGCCAGATTGACGGCTTGACCGCCCGCTGGCGGCGACTGGTCGCAATCGGCATGTTCAGTTCAGTGGCGCTGCTGAGCGTCGCGCTGTTTCCCCGGTTGATCGGGTTATCGCCCACTAAAGCGCCGTTTCGCGACCTGCGGCTGTGGCAGACGCCCATCGCGGCAGTGGCGCAGCAAACGCAGACTGATCCGGTGAAATTCCTGCTGGTTCCCAGCTACCATCTGGCCGGGATCGCCGGGTTTTACTGGCCGCAACGCCTGCCGGTCTATCCGGTGGCTGAAAATCGCCGCTTCAGTCAGCACGATTTCTGGCCGGGACTGGAGCGCGAAGCGGGTCGCGATGGGTTGTATCTGGCGACGGCGGCAACGCTGCCCTGGCGCGTTCGCGACGCTTTCGCGGAATGCCGGGCGTTGTCGCCGGTGGCCGTCATTGCAACTGATGGCAAAATCCTGCGCACACTCTACGCCTGGCGCTGCGCCGATTATCGGCCGGTGGTCTGGCCCGCGCCGGCGACTTACTAGAAGCATCCACTCAAGGAGATTTCCATGTCCGAATCCGCCAACTGCATTTTCTGCAAAATCGTCCGGGGCGAAATTCCGGCGATCACCGTTCATGAAGATGAGTACACCCTGGCTTTCATGGACATCCAGCCCGCCAGCACCGGGCATACCCTGGTCATTTGCAAAGCCCATGCGCCCAGTCTGCTGGAGATTGCCGACGTGGATTTACTGGCGGTCGCCGCCAGCACCCAGCAAGTCGCCCGCGCCGTGCAAAAAGCCCTGACCCCGGATGGCATTCGCATCAGCCAGTTTAACGGCGCCGCCGCCGGGCAGACCGTGTTTCATTACCACGTTCACATCATCCCGGTCTGGGAAGGGCAAAAAATCGGTTCGCACGGCCGCGCCCTGGCTAATGCTGAGGAATTGAAGGCGTTGGCGGCGCGGATTCGCGAGGTGTTGGGGTAGGGTCTGAACCACAGATTGATTCGGATGGCGCAGATGGCGCTGATATAAACCTCTGCGTCATCGACTTTATCAGCGTTAATCAGCGGTTCAGACCATCGCCTCGCGCAAACTGATGATCGGCCAACCGCGTTCCCGCGCATGGTCGGTCAAAACCGGATCAGGGTCCACCGCTACTGGGTAAGTGACCTGACTGAGCAGCGGCAGATCGTTGCGGGAATCGCTGTAAAACCAGCTTTGATCGAGCGTGTGGCCGGTTTGCGCCAGCCACAGTTTCAGCCGCTCGACCTTGCCGTGCTGAAAGCAGGGAATGCCAACCGGTCGCCCGGTATAGCGACCATCGGCAAATTCCGCCTCGGTCGCCAGCAGGTTCGGCACATCAAACAGTTCCGCAATCGGCCCGGTCAGAAAGCGGTTGGTGGCGGTGATGATCAGCAACGTGTCGCCGTCAGCCCGATGCCGCGCCAGCAACTCCATCGCCTTGGGCAGCAGGATCGGGCGGATTTTCTCTTCGATGAACTGCGCTCGCCACGCCAGCAGTTGTTCCAGCGGATGTTCGGCCAGCGGGCGCAGCATGAACGTCAGAAACGCCTGAATGTCCAGCGTGCCCGCCCGGTAGTGGTCGAAGAACTGATCGTTCTCGCGTTCGTAGGCTTCCCCGTCCACGATGCCCTGCTCGACCAGAAACCGGCCCCACAGATAATCGCTGTCGTCGGCCAGCAGGGTATTGTCAAGATCAAAAATCGCCAGACTCATGAGTTGCTGTCCTCGCTGCTGCTTTATCCAAGCCCGTATTGCCGGAGTTTTTTGCGCAGGGTGCCGCGATTGATGCCCAGAATAGCCGCCGCCTTGCTCTGGTTGCCACGGGTGAAATTCATCACGATTTCCAATAGCGGCGGTTCGACTTCGCGCTGCACCAGATCGTAAAGATGACTCGGCGCCTGGCCGCCCAAGTTGTGAAAATAGATGCGCAAGGTTTCAGCGACGTGATCCCGCAGCGGAGTTGCGGGGAGTAATTCGTCTGAAGGTTCGGGGTTTTGCGTGTTCATGCGGCCAGTGGTTCCTTGTCGGCCAGACGCCTGAAAAAATTGCGAGCCAACTGCAGTTGTTCGCTGCGGGTTTCGACCCGGTTCGCTTGCGCCCGGAATGCGGTGTGATCCGGCCAGGATTGGCTGTACCAGGCCAGATGTTTGCGGGCGATGCGAACCCCGGCGGTCTCGCCGTAAAACTCGTATAAATCTTCCAGATGCGCCTCGACCCATGCGCTGATCACGGTTGGCGCAGGTGGCGGCAAGCGCTCGCCCGTCGCCAGAAAATGAGCAATCTCGCGGAAAACCCACGGTCGGCCCTGAGCGCCGCGCCCAATCATCACCGCATCCGCGCCGGTGTGATCCAGCACCCAGCGGGCTTTTTCCGGGCTGTCGATATCGCCATTGGCGATCACCGGAAGGCTCACCGCCTGCTTGATCGCGGCGATGCTGGCGTAATCCACCGGCCCGGAATAGCCGCAGGCGCGGCTGCGGCCATGCACCGCCAGGGCGCGAATCCCGGCTTGTTCGGCAATGCGGGCAATCGTCACGCCGTTACGATGCGCCAAGTCCCAGCCGGTGCGAATTTTCAGCGTGACCGGATGGTGACTGCGTTGACCATCGGCTTCCAGAATTCGCCCGACCAGCGCCTCATCCCGCAACAGCGCCGAACCGGCCAGTGCGCCACAGACCTTTCTGGCCGGACAACCCATGTTCAGATCAATGAGGTGTGCGCCCTGATCGGCATTGAAACGGGCGGCATCCGCCATAGCGCCGGGATCAGCGCCGAGAATTTGCACGCTGCGTGGTTCTGGTTCACCGGCATGGTTGCGCCGCAGTCGGCTCTTGTGGCTATGCCAAAGGTGTGGATCGGCGCTGACCATCTCCGAGACCGTCAGACCCGCGCCCAACTGTCGGCACAATTGCCGAAATGGGTGGTCGCTCACGCCCGCCATTGGCGCGAGAAAGACCGGGGGAGTCAGCAGGTAGGGGCCGATCTGCATGAGGGTGCGCAGCAAGGGAAGTCAGGGAAAGGGCGCGTATTTTATAGAAATCAGCGGGGGAATGCAGACCAGATTTGGCGCAAGGCCCGGTCATGAATTAGCGGCTGCGCCGAACGCCTTCCAGCAACATCCAGTCGTCGCGCTGTTGCCGATGACCGAAGCTGAAATCGCGGCTGAACGCGGCCTGCACCGCGTCGGCGTGCTGTTCCAGAATGCCGGACAGCACCAGTCGCCCGCCGGGTTGAACCCGGCGGCTCAATTCCGGGGCCAGTCGCACCAGCACCCCGGCCAGAATGTTGGCTAGAACAATGTCTACCGTCAGCGCCGCAGGCAATTCAGCCGGGGACGCTAATTCAATCCGATCCTCCACCTCATTTTCCGAGGCGTTGCTGTCGCTGGCGAGCAGCGCCTGTGGATCAATGTCCACCGCCCAAACCTGTTTTGCGCCCAGCTTGGCGGCGGCAATCGCCAGAATCCCGGAGCCGCAGCCGTAATCCAGCACGATTTTATCGGCCAAATTGGCGCTATCCAGCCATTCCAGGCACAGCGCAGTAGTGGGGTGAGTGCCGGTGCCGAACGCCAGCCCCGGATCGAGGCGAATGTTGACCGCCGCCGGATCGGGCGGCGTTTGACAGGATGGACAAATCCACAGCCGTTCTCCGAAGCGCATCGGATGAAAATTATCCATCCAGACCCGCACCCAGTCGCGTTCTTCCAATGGGATCAGCCGACATTCCGGCAGCACCGACGCATGGAGAAAGCGTTTTAACTGACTCTTGATCACTTCAATATCGGTTTGCGCATCGAACAGGCCCGTCACGCGAGTGTGCGCCCACAACGGCGTTTCGCCCGGAGCCGGTTCCAGCACGGGTTGATCGCCAGCGTCTTCCAGAGTGACCGCCAGCGCGCCCGCCAGCAACAGGGCGTCTTCCAGTTGCTCAGGCGGGTGATCAATGGCTTCGAGAGTCAGTTGCAGCCAGGGGGCAGTCGCGGCGTCGCTCATGGGATCAGTAGTCGTTGATGTTGTATTAGACAAAGCGTAGCGGGTTTGCCGCCAGTTGGCCCTAATCAGTCTGCCGATCAGCGGTTTTCGAGCAACTGCTTTTCGAGATAGTGAATGTCGGTTCCGCCGGCGATAAAGCGGGCGTCGCCGAGAATGCGCCGATGCAGGGGCGCATTGATCTTGATGCCTTCAATCACCAGTTCCGCCAGTGCGCCGCGCATCCGGGCGATGGCGACCTCGCGGGTTTCGCCGTGGGCGATCAGCTTGCCGATCATCGAGTCGTAATTCGGCGGCACTCGATAGCCGTTATAAATGTGCGAATCCACCCGGATGCCCGGCCCGCCCGGAGCGTGATACTGACTAATCGCGCCCGGCGAAGGCGCAAAACTGTCCGGGTCTTCGGCGTTCAGTCGGCATTCCAGCGCATGACCGTTGATCCGGATATCGGCCTGCTGATAACCGAGCGGCTGCCCGGCGGCAATCAGCAGTTGTTGCTTGACAATGTCCACGCCGGTAATCAGCTCCGTGACCGGATGTTCGACCTAATCCGGGTGTTCATCTCGATAAAGTAGAACTACATTGTTCTGAT
>JAAUTD010000278.1 GCA_012031845.1 Synechococcaceae cyanobacterium SM1_2_3 | reverse complement strand
CCAGCCCGCCGCCAGCCGCGTGAGCGCGCGACCACGGTTCCAGCCCGGTCGCAGAGCAGCACCGGCAAGCAATCCGCGGTCATCACCACACACGTTCGGCCTGATTGATCAGTCCAGGCGGCGTCAGCGGCGACCGATCCGCAGACCGTTTCAGCAGCGACTACGGTAATGCCGTGAACTTGCTCCAGCCAGGCGGGCGCGGTGGACAACCCCAGTTCCGCGATTAACCGCCGCCGGTTTTCAGCGACGCTGGCCGGATCGTCGCCAACGTGTTCGGCCAGATTAAGATGCTGGTAAGGCGGCGCGCTGATCCCGCCGCGCCGGGTGGTGCTGACCGCCCGCACTCGCGGCGGAACCGGCCAGTCTGGAAAAATTAACGATTCGCGCACGGGTTTACCCTTGTTGTTGCTCAGCGTCTTCAGCCAGCGCCGCCAGCAATTCGAGCAAATCGGTGGGCGCTTCAGCCCGCCATTCCAGCCGCTCGCCGGTTGCTGGATGAGTCAGCGCCAACCGTGCGGCGTGCAAGGCTTGACGGCGGAAATTCTGAAGGGTCGCAATACAGCGCGGCGATGCGCCCGGCGGCAGGCGCGGCCGTCCGCCATAGACCAAATCACCGAGCAGCGGCAAGCGGATATGCGCCATGTGAACCCGGATTTGGTGAGTGCGGCCGGTTTCCAGTTTGACCTGGAGCAGGGTGTGAGTGCGAAAGTGGCGCAACACCCGGTAATGCGTCACCGCCGGTTTGCCGCGGGCAGTGACCGCCATCCGTTGCCGATCCACTGGATGACGACCGACTGGCGCGTCCACCGTGCCGCCCGCAACCGGCATTCCGTTCACCAGCGCCAGATATTCCCGTTCGATCAGTCGCGCCTGCAACTGCTCGACCAGCGCGGTATGCGCCCGCAGGCTGCGCGCCACCACCAGCAGCCCGCTGGTGTCCTTGTCCAGCCGATGCACCAGCCCTGCGCGAGGCAAGGTCGCCAGTTCCGGGAAATGATGCAGCAGGGCGTTGACCAGGGTGCCGTCACGATTGCCGACTGCGGGATGCGCCACCAGGCCGACCGGCTTATTAATCACCAGCAGATCGTCATCCTGATAACAGAAATGCAGCGGAATATCCTGAGCGACAGCTACGGTTTCCTGGGTCAATTCCAGGGCGCCGCTGATCGTTTCGCCGCCCAAAACGGCGTCGCGGGGCCGCCGAATCTGGCCGTCCACCCGCAATTGACCGGCTTTAAGCCATTGTTGCAGACGGCTGCGGGAATAGTCGGGCAATAATTCCGCCAGCGCCTGATCCAGTCGCATCCCGGCGGATGAGCGGGGAATTTGGCAGTCAATCGGTTCGAGAGTCGGCATGATGGTTTTTGATGGTTCGGGCGTTATACTCATTTTCATCACTCAATCTTACTCTTGATAAGCGCCGCTCCATGCCACTATTCATGTCTCGCATCGCAAAACTGTTTCTGGTCGGCCCGCTGGCTGCCGCTTTGCTCATCGGCTGCTCGCTGCTGCCAGAAAAGATTGACGAAACCCAGGGCTGGCCGGTTCAACGGCTCTACAGCGAAGCCAAAGAAGCAATGAGCGAGGGCAATTATCAAACCGCGCTCGGCTATCTGGACAAGATTCAGGCGCGCTATCCCTTCGGTCGCTACGCGCAGCAGGCCCAACTCGATACCATTTATGTCCAGTACAAGGACAATGAGCCGGATGCGGCGATTGCTGCTGCGGATCGCTTCATCAAGGCTAATCCGCGTCATCCCTATGTGGATTATGCCTACTACATGAAGGGGCTGGCGAATTTCGAGCGCACCAATACCCTGGTGGATCGGTTGGCCCCGATTGAGCGATCCAAGACCGACACCGCGACCGCCCGGCAGGCGTACAACGATTTTGCCGAACTGGTGCGCAAATTCCCCAATAGCCGCTATGCCGAAGACGCCAGTCAGCGCATGGTGTTTCTGCATAACAGCCTCGCAACCTATGAAGTTCATGTCGCCGAGTATTATCTGCTGCGGGGCGCGTATGTGGCCGCGGTCAATCGCGCCGAATATGTGCTGCAAAATTACGCCCGTTCACCAGCAACCGAGGGGGCTTTAGGCGTCATGACCGAGGCTTACCTCAAAATGGGCATGCCCAAGCTGGCCGCGGATAGTCTGCGGGTGCTGGAGCGCAATTTTCCCCAATCGCCAGAACTGCCGAAGTTGAATGCGCTGGTCAAAACCGCCGGCTGAATGACGCCCCGTTCGGATCGGTTTCTACAATCGGATTTATCGCCGCGAGGGTTATGCCATGTGGGATTTTTTTGAAACCGTCCGCAACCGTCATTCCATCCGCAAATATCAGGCGGATATGCCGGTCGAGATCGAAAAGCTGCACGCTATTCTGGAAATGGCCTGCGCCGCGCCGTCAGCCGGTGATTTGCAGTCTTATCGGGTATTAGTGGTGCGCGATTCCGCCGAGCGTCAAGCCCTGGTTCACGCGGCCCATGAACAGGCTTTTATCGCCGAAGCGCCGGTTTGCCTGGTGTTTTGCGCCGATCCGGTTCGCTCACAGAATACCTTTGGCGAACGCGGCGCCAAGCTGTACGCCGTGCAGGACGCCACTATTGCCGCTGCTTATGCGCAACTGGCGATTGTGGCGGCGGGCATGGGTTCCACCTGGGTCGGCTATTTCGAGGAAGATAAGGTCTGCGAGGCGTTGAGTCTGGAGGCGGGACTGGTGCCAATAGCTCTAATCAGCCTGGGCTATCCGGCTGAATTGCCGGAACCCAGCTCGCGCCGACGGCTGCATGATGTGGTGGCGTGGCGTTGAGCGGGAGCCATTGACCCGCACGGCTACTCTCCTGGGCGGGTGGCTTTAATCAAAACGCTGGATAAGGCTACCGGCTCCGTTGCAAGGTTCGAATACCCTGTTCCAAGCCTTCCAGCGTCAGCGGATACATGCGGTTATTCATCAGGTCCCGCACCATTTGAATGGACGGCACATAATTCCAGTGATTCTGGGGCTGTGGATTCAGCCAAATCGCCTGGGGATACGTCGCTAATAAACGGTTCATCCACACTTCGCCCGCTTCGGGATTAAAATGTTCAACGCTGCCGCCGGGATAACTGACTTCGTAGGGACTCATGGTGGCGTCGCCGACCAGAATCAATTTGTAATCCGGGCCAAAGGTGCGCAAAGCTGTCAGGGTTTCCGTTTTCTCGGTATAGCGGCGACGATTGTCCTTCCATAGCCCTTCGTAAATCATGTTGTGGAAATAAAAGTATTCCAGGTGTTTGAATTCACTGCGCACTGCTGAAAACAGCTCTTCGCAGACCCGAACGTGATCATCCATCGATCCGCCCACGTCCAGAAACAGCAGCACCTTCACCGCATTATGCCGCTCCGGCACCATCTTTAATTCCAGATAACCGGCGTTGCGCGCAGTGGAACGGATGGTGTCATCCAAATCCAGTTCTTCAGCCGCGCCTTCGCGGGCAAAGCGCCGCAAGCGCCGCAAGGCGACCTTGATATTGCGGGTGCCGAGTTCCACCGTATCGTCCAGATTGCGGAATTCGCGGCGATCCCACACTTTAACCGCCCGCCGGTGACGCGAACCGTCCTGGCCGATGCGGATGCCTTCCGGGTTATAGCCGTAAGCGCCAAATGGCGACGTGCCCGCCGTGCCGATCCATTTGCTGCCGCCCTGATGCCGACCTTCCTGTTCGGCCATGCGCTGGGCGAAGGTTTCCATCAGCTTTTGCCAGCCGCCCAGCGACTCGATTAACTGCTTGTCTTCATCGCTAAGGGTTAATTCCGCCAGCTTGTGCAGCCATTCCAGCGGCACGTCAGCGCCGATGGCATCATCAAACAGCATCGCCAAGCCTTTGAAGTGACTGCCGAACACTTGATCAAAGCGGTCGTAATGACGTTCATCCTTGACCAGCGTCGCCCGCGCCAGGTAATAAAATTCATCAATGCTATGAGCGGTCACCCGCTGGCTGAGGGCTTCCAGCAAGGTCAGAAATTCAGTCAGGCTGACTGGAATAGCAGCTTTGCGGAGTTTAAAAAAGAAATCAGTCATCATGGCGGGCGACTCCCATTGAATAAGTTGAAAGTCTATTCCAACATCACTGGTGTTTTCGACTTCTCTCGTTTCTTCAAGGCGTGTGTGGCGGCGACTAATCAGCGTATTGTAGTTGCCTAATGGCAAAAATGAGAAAAGCGGATGGGAGACGCCCACAGGCCCAATTTGAGCCAACCACTTTGGATCGGCGCACACGCGATTCGTCTTGGGCTAATAAATAAAATTTAATTATTTTGATTTGATTCAAGTGGTTAACATCAGATTTTCTCTAATAAAATTTTTTGGCATTGAAACTGCTCTACATAGATCGAAAGCGGTCTAAACCCTTATGAGTTAAGGAGCAACTGTCATGAATCGCATTAACGCTTTGCATAACTCCTATCCAGTTGATTCAAAAAAGTACAGTTTTAATCATCTGCCAAAAACCGGTAGCGGGACCGCTACGGCTAACCTGCCTACCGGTGATCGGGCCACGATTTCAGCCGAAGCCATGTGGCTCGCTGCCATGTCGTCCAATCCGACGGAAGCAGAAATCGCCAGTCTTAATGCGCCAGCACAGTTGGTCTATAACCGGCGATCGCTTGGTTTAAGACGTCCGCTCAGCTTAACCGGTTAGCGGGTTCCTTTAGCTTGTCGGAGCCTTGTCATGTTCCAAACTGAACGAGTAAAGCATTTAACCGGAATTGACAAGCACCGGGATTTCCGTATCTTGATACTCACTAAAATGAGTACGGTAGGGGATACAGTAAATCACCTAGAATGCTACGCAATCGGTTGACTTCCCGTTCTAGTCCGTCGCGAACATTATTTTCAGTAAATGTCATGCCACTGCTAAATACCGCACGTAAATAAGTATCACATTTTGGCTCTGGTGCGATTTTATTTTTTAACCCAGGCCATAAATATTAAGAAAGCGCAGAATAATAAACTCCAGAAATAGTAACTTACCATTAGCAATTTTTGGTTTGGCAATTTACTGATATAGCAATCCTATACAGGTTGTTTATTAAAGTTATTCAACAAAGCAATAGCTTCCATAATAAAATAGTTAAATGACCCCCGGCAAAGCCGGGGGCTTATTGGGTGAACCCCTCAAAGGGGTCGTGGATGAATAGGGCCGCTCAAAGCGGCATACGCAGTTTCAACTGTTCGTAGCGCTCCTCTTCGGCTTCC
>JAAUTD010000277.1 GCA_012031845.1 Synechococcaceae cyanobacterium SM1_2_3 | reverse complement strand
CCATTAATGCCCACTTTAATCGCCATGCTTAATCTCCAACTGGTGTGGTGTTGCCGAATAAAAGGCGGACTTTTGCTGCCCGCCCATGAAATTTTAGCTGCTGCTGACTAAAAAACCGCTGTGTCTTCCTAATCAGCGTAGACCACTTGGAACAGTGCTTCCACCGCTGCGGTGACTCGTTCAATCGTGAAGCCGAAATGCTGGAAGATGATCTCTGGCGGCCCGCACTCGCCGAAGGTGTCAATGCCGATGACCATGCCTTGCGAACCGGCGTATTTATACCAAGGAGCGGTCACCCCGGCTTCCACCACCACGCGCCGGGTGACTTTGGCCGGCAGCACCGATTCGCGCCACGCGGCGTCCTGGGTATCGAACACGTCCACCGATGGCATGGACACGACGCGCACCCGCCGTCCCTGTTTATTCAACTGTTTAGCCGCTTCCACCGCCAGTTGCACCTCGGAACCAGTGGCGATAATGATTGCTTCGGGATCAGCGCCACAGTCCAGCAACACATAGCCGCCCCGGGCAATCGCTCGCACCTGTTCCGGCGTGCGCTCCTGATGCGGCAATTTCTGGCGCGTGAAAATCAGCGCGGTTGGGCCATTGGTGCGTTCCAGCGCCGCTTTCCAGGCCACCGCTGTTTCCGTGGTGTCACAGGTCCGCCACACCGACAGATCGGGAATAATCCGCAGGCTGGCGACATGCTCAATCGGCTGATGGGTGGGGCCGTCGCCGCCCACGCCTATCGAGTCATGGGTCAAAACGAACACGCAACGCAATTTGATCAATGCCGACATGCGGATGGCGCTGCGGCCATAATCCGCGAACATCAGGAAAGTGCCGCCAAACGGTACATAGCCGCCATGCAGCGCCAGCCCGTTCATGATCGCGTTCATGGCAAATTCGCGGGCGCCGTAATAAATCAGGTTGCCGTCGGGATGCTCGAAATCCACCGGGCGGCAGCCGATCCAGGGAATGCCGGTGGATTCAGTGAGATCAGCCGAACCGCCGACCAGACTGGGGAAGTGTGGGCTGTAGGCTTCCAGCGCCCGCTGGGAAGCCACGCGGGTGGCAATTTCCTCGCCCCGCTCCTGAGTGGCGTGAATGAAATTCCAGGCCAGTTCCTGCCAGTCGGGAGGAAAGCCGCAGGCCAGCCGTCGATCCAGTTCCGCCGCCGCATCCGGGTATTCAGCCCGATAGCGGGCGAACAGCGCATTCCATTCGCCTTCCCAGTCCGCGCCCTTGGCCCGGGCATCGAAGGCTTGGTAATACTCGGGCGGAATCACGAAGGGTTCATGACGCCAGCCGATATTCTCGCGGGTGGCGGCGACTTCGGCGGCGCCCAGCGGCGCGCCATGCGATTTTTCGCTGCCGCCCTTGTTGGGCGATCCCCAGGCGATGGTGGTCTTGCAACAGATCAGAGTCGGGCTGCCGGTGAAGGCGCGAGCCTGTTTAAGCGCCTGATGAACCGCATCGGCGTCGTGGCCGTCCACGTTGGGAATGACATGCCAGCCGAAGCCTTCAAACCGCTTGACCATGTCATCGCCAAACCAGCCTCGCACCGCGCCATCAATCGAGATGCCGTTGTCGTCATACAGGCAAATCAGCTTGCCCAGGCCCCAGATGCCCGCCAGCGAGCAGGCTTCGTAGGACACGCCTTCCATCATGCAGCCGTCGCCCAGAATCACATAGGTGTAATGGTCAACGATGGGGAACCCAGGACGGTTGAAGCGGGTCGCCAGCGCCCGTTCGGCCAGCGCCATGCCGACGCCATTAGCCAAGCCCTGTCCCAGTGGCCCGGTGGTGGTTTCCACGCCCGGGGTGAGGCCGTATTCAGGATGGCCGGGCGTGCGCGAACCCAGCCGGCGGAAATTGCGCAGATCCTCGATGGACAGGTCATAGCCGCTCAGATGCAGCAGGGAATACAGCAGCATCGAACCGTGGCCGTTGGACAGAATCAGCCGGTCGCGATTGGTCCACTTTGGATTAGCGGGATTGTGGCGGAGGAAATCATTCCACAGGACGGCGCCAAAATCGGCCATGCCCATCGGGGCGCCAGGATGACCGGATTCGGCCCGTTGCACGGCATCCATGCTCAGGGCGCGAATGGCGTTCGCCAGTTCCCGACGCGATGGCGCAGCCGGTTCGCTGACCAGGTTACCAAGGTTACCGGCGGCAGCCTGCGGCGCAGTGGTCGCATCCGCACCGCGATGGGCAGCCAATTCACTACGCAAAGGCATCAACTCTTTCTCCATAAACATGAACGTAACTCTACGGCTCAAAAGAACATACGGGAAAATATCGGGTGGGGCCGGGGTCAGATCACCATCAAGCTATAAACCGGCTACACATGTCGCTCTCTAGGGGCGTTTACCGGAGGGGTTGCTACAAGTTTCCGGTCGCGCCAAAGCCCCTTTGAGGATCGATTCGCCCGAAAAATGGCGGCGATTATAGAAACAATCGCCGTAAGCGCCAATCAGTTTGTGTGATGAGCCAATCAGTTCGGTGATAAACCGATGGCAGACTGATTCTTGCTAAGCGTTCAAGGACTCCAGCAGCCGCTGGTGAATACCGCCGAAACCGCCGTTACTCATAATCAATACCTGAGTTCCTGGCGATGCCTGAGCGCAAATGGCGGCTAACGTCTCATCCAGCGAATGGCAAACCTGCCCGCGTGAACCCAGCGCAGCCGCTACCTCGCCCAAGTCCCAACCCAAATCAGGGGCCTGATACAGCACGACCGCATCGGCCAGCGCCAGCGCCGGAGCCAGGCTGTCCTTGAATACGCCCATTTTCATGGTGTTGGAGCGGGGTTCCAGCACCGCGATGATCGGCTGATCGCCCACTCGCGCCCGCAATCCTTCCAGCGTCGTGGCAATCGCGGTCGGATGATGGGCGAAGTCATCGTAAACCGTGACGCCATTCACAGCGCCGCGTAGTTCCAGCCGCCGCTTCACTCCCTGGAAATCCGCCAGCGCGGCAATAGCCACCGCTGTCGGTATGCCAACATGGCGGGCGGCGGCCAGCGCGGCGAGGGCGTTATGGACGTTATGCAGACCCAACTGGCTCCATTCCACCCGCCCCTGCGGTTCGCCCCAGTAATCCACGCTGAAGGCGCTGCCATCGGCCGTAATATCCAGTGCTTCCCAGTCACCCGCGCCGAACCGTTCCACCGGCGTCCAGCAACCCATCGCCAGCACCTCCGCCAGATTCATATCTTCACCATTGGCGACAATCAGCCCGGCGCCCGGCACGGTGCGCAGCAAATGATGAAACTGGCGCTGGATCGCCGCGAGATCAGGAAAAATATCGGCATGATCGAATTCCAGGTTATTCAAAATCAGGGTGCGCGGCCGGTAATGGACGAACTTGGATCGCTTGTCGAAAAACGCCGTGTCGTATTCATCGGCTTCCACTACGAAAAAGCGGCCGCGACCCAGCCGCGCCGACTGGCCGAAATTGGCCGGGATTCCGCCGATCAAAAAGCCCGGCTCCAACCCGGCCTGTTCCAGCATCCACGCCAGCAAACTGCTGGTGGAGGTTTTGCCGTGGGTTCCAGCGACAGCGATCACATGGCGGTCGCGCAACACATATTCGGCCAGCCATGCCGGGCCGGAGGTATAGGGCAACTCGCGGTTGAGCAGTTCCTCGATAATCGGATGACCCCGGCTCATCACGTTGCCGACCACGACCATATCCGGTTGCAATTCAGCCAGTTGTTCCGGGTCGTAGCCTTCGCGCAGCGCAATGCCAGCCTCAGCCAGTTGCGTACTCATCGGCGGATAGACGCCCGCATCGCAACCGGAGACTGCGTGTCCCGCCGCACGCGCCAATAACGCGACGCCGGCCATAAAGGTTCCACAAATGCCAAGGATATGAATGTGCATAATCTGGATTCGTTAATTGGGGGTTGGAAACAGCAATTGGTTTTTGTCTGTACTACAAATAGGGTATAGCAGTCCTGTTTCGGTTATGGAATGTATGCCAATCCTAAGCAAATTGTAGATTTGCCGAATCAAACCACCCCCGGCGCTGGCTCGGCTTCCCTCCCTTTTCAAAGTGAGCCGAGGGGGGATTTCGCGGGTAGACGCAACCACAACTCATTTATGACTGCTATATGTCAACAACTCAAATAAGATTGCTTATGGCACGGGCTTGCAGTCTGGGCTAAAACGGGCAAGACGCCTGCTCCACAACCAGCTTGATTTTTTAATATCCCTGTTCAGCGAGGTGATCCGGTAATGGCTGAGAAAAACATGTTGCAGCAAACCGTCAAGGTCTGGGATTTGCCCACCCGGTTGTTTCACTGGATTTTGGTGGCCCTGATGATCGCGCAGTGGTTCAGCGCCGAAAGCAGCGCCACCATGACCTATCACGTCTGGGGCGGCTATGCGGTATTGACGCTCGTGCTATTCCGGTTGATTTGGGGCTTTGTCGGCAGTGAAACCGCCCGTTTCAGCCATTTTGTGCGCGGGCCGGGTGCGGCGCTGGAGTATGTCAAGGCGCTGCAACGCGGCGAGACCCCATTTCATCTGGGACACAATCCAATGGGCGGCTGGTCTATTCTGGCGATGCTGGCGCTGTTGCTGATTCAGGCAGGCACCGGTCTGTTCGCCAATGACGACATTATGATTGAAGGGCCGCTTTATTCTTGGGTGTCGAAAGATGTTAGTAATTGGCTGACCATGATCCACGGGCTGAATTTCAATCTGCTGCTGGCGATGATCGCCATTCACCTTTTGGCAGTGTTGTTCTATCTGCTGGTCAAGCGCGAAAACCTGATCCATCCGATGTTGAGCGGTCGCAAGCATCTGGCGCCAGAATTGATAAGCGCACCTCTGCGCATGGTCAGCCCGTGGTTGGGTCTGGTAGTGCTGGCGGCAGCAGGCATTGCTGTCTGGCTGCTAGTGCGCTAATCGTCAGCAGCAATAACAAAGGCCATGCAAACATGGCCTTTGTTCACGAACAGCGTCAGCAGCGACTAATCCTTGCGAAATTCCTTGTGGCACGCCTTGCAGGTTTCAGCCGTTTTGCCGAACTGGGCTTTAATCGCGCCTTCATCGCCGCCCTTGGCGACTTCGGCCAGTTTTGCCGCTTCCCGCTGGAAATCAGTCATGGCGGTCTCGAATTTTGCCGAGTTGGTCCAGATTTCCGGTTTGGCGTCAGTATCCTTCACTGCATCGGGGCCGGAACCTTTGGCAAAGCCCTCTGGCGCCGCTTTACTCATCATCTCGACATGACTGG
>JAAUTD010000276.1 GCA_012031845.1 Synechococcaceae cyanobacterium SM1_2_3 | reverse complement strand
CGGCAAATCCATTCGCAGCATTCCGCTTCGCGCTATTGATGAAGTCTTTCGTGAAGTTGAAGCCGGCTCAGCGGATTACGGAGTCGTGCCGGTAGAAAATTCGACCGAAGGCGTCGTCAATCACACCCTGGATATGTTTCTGCAATCGCCGTTGCAGATTTGCGGCGAAGTGCAAATACGGATCAACCATCATCTGATTACCCGCGCTGCTGATTTATCGGCCATTCGCCGTATTTATTCGCACCGGCAATCGCTGGCGCAATGCCGGGAATGGCTGGACGCCAATATGCCGCGCATTGAGCAGATCGAAGTGAGCAGCAATGGCGAAGCGGCGTTGCGAGTGCGTGACGAAACGGACGCGGCGGCTATTGCCGGTCAGGGCGCAGCGGACATATATGAGTTGCCGATTCTGGTGCGCAATATCGAAGATGAACCGAATAACACCACCCGGTTTTTGATTATCGGCACTCAGCCGATAGCTCCTTCCGGGGATGATCGAACAGCGTTGCTGGTGGCGTCATTGAATCGCCCGGTGCGCTATTCAAATTGCTGGAGCCATTGGCGCGCAACAATGTCAGCATGACCCGGATTGAATCGCGGCCGTCGCGGCGCGGAATGTGGGATTACGTCTTTTTTATTGATCTGGATGGTCATGCGCTGGAAGAACCGGTGGCCGGGACGCTGGCGGAATTACGCGATCAGGCCAGCCTGTTCCGGGTGCTGGGTTCCTATCCGAAAGGGGTGCTGTGAGTTTGCAATCCCCTCTTGGGCAAATCCGCATTTCTGAGGGTAATCAAAGAAACGATCCAGAAACGAAAAATCCCTTCCCGGATTTATTGATGGGAAGGGATTTTTTTATTGATTTTGACTTTCGTTTCGGATTCAAAAACCGTTCGGGGCGAACCTGTCGAACTCCATATCTTTTGCCTATGAATGCCCTTCGACCGCTGAGCTTGCCGAAGCGTCAGGGCGAACGGATTGAGCGAAAGTCCTATTGCCGGGTCTGCTGTCGCCCGCCAGGAAGCCTTAATCCAGTCCAGCGGGCGATAAAGCGGACTTAGTGACTAATCGCCCGCCGCACTTCTTCCAGAGAGTTCGGATCGTCCAGCGTAGACAAATCGCCGGGATCGCGGCCTTCGGCCAGCGCCTGAATCGAACGCCGCAGCAGCTTGCCGGAGCGGGTCTTTGGCAGCGCATTGACGAAGTGAACCCGGCTGGGCTTGGCGACCGCGCCGAGCAGTTCCTGCACCTTGCCGATGACTTCCTTCTCCAGCCGCTCGACCGCGCCCGGCTCTTCCAACTGCTTCGGGTCTTTCAGGCGGCAGAAGCCGACCGGCACCTGACCCTTGAGCTTGTCGGCCACGCCGATCACCGCGACTTCCGCCACGCCGGAATGGCTCTGGATCGCTTCCTCGATTTCGCGGGTGCCCAAGCGATGTCCGGCCACGTTGATCACATCGTCGGTGCGTCCGAGGATGAAGTAATAGCCGTCGTCGTCACGCACCGCCCAGTCGAACGAGTTGTAAACCATGTCCTTGAAGGTGGTGAAGTAGCTCTTGACGAAACGCTTGTCATCGCCCCACACCGTAGACAGGTTGCCCGGCGGCAGCGGCGGCACGACCACCAACACGCCCTTCTCGTTGTTGCCGACTTCTTCGCCGGTGCCTTCGCTGATGACCTTGATGTTGTAACCGAAGTTGGGGAAGCCAGGCGAGCCGAAGCGGTTGGGCTTCAGATCGACGCCGGGCAGGTAGGTCAGCATCGCCCAGCCAGTTTCGGTCTGCCAGTAGTGATCCAGCACTGGACGGCCCAGACCTTCGGTGATCCAGCGCGAAGTCGGCTCGTCCAGCGGCTCGCCAGCCAGGAACAGGCAGCGCAGCGAAGACAGATCGTACATGGTCATGTACTTGGGATCTTGCGACTTCAGCACCCGCACCGCTGTCGGCGAAGAAAACATGGCGGTGCATTTGTAATCCTGCACGATCTTCCACCAGATGCCCGCATCGGGATTGGTCGGCATTCCTTCGTACATGATCGTGGTGACCCCGGAAATCAACGGGCCGTAAACGATGTAGGAGTGACCCACCACCCAGCCGATGTCGGAAGTGGTGAACATGGCCTCGCCGGGATTGGTGTTGTAGAGATACTTCATGGTCGCGGCCAGCGCCACAATGTAGCCGCCGGTGTCGCGCTGTACGCCCTTGGGAATGCCGGTGGTGCCGGAGGTGTACAGAATGTAGCTCGGCTCGTTGGATTCCAGCCAGGTGATCGGCACTTCGGCGTCCAGATGCTTGGCGCGCAGGGTCGCGTAATCCACATCGCGGCCTTCAACCAGCGTCATCACCTTGTCCAGACCGCGATTAACCAGCAGCACCTTCTCCGGCGGGAACTTGGACAGGCGAATGGATTCATCCACCAGATGCTTGTAGGGCACCGCCTTGCCGCCGCGCATACCGGCGTCAGCGGTGATCATCAGCTTGGGCTTGGCGTCGTCAATCCGCACCGCCAGATTGGCGGAGGCGAATCCACCGAACACGACGGAGTGGATCGCGCCCAGCCGGACACAGGCCAGCATGGCGATTGCAGCCTCGGCGATCATCGGCATATACACGATTACCCGGTCGCCTTTCTCGATGCCCAGTTCTTGCAGGACAGCGGCGCAGCGGTTGACCTCGCGATGCAGTTGCGCGTAGGTGTAGGTCGTGGTTTCGTTGACTTCAGTGGAGATGTAAACCAGCGCCGCTTGATCCGGACGAGTCGCCAGATGACGGTCTACCGCGTTGTAACAGATGTTGGTTTCGCCGCCGACGAACCATTTGCTAAAGGGCGGATTATCGTATTGCAGGACTTTTTGCGGTGGCTTGTGCCAGTCAATCATCGCCGACAGTTCGCCCCAGAAGCCTTCGGGATCTTCGATGGAGCGGCGATGAAATTCTTCGTGGCTAGTCATGGATTGCCTCCAGTTTGGTTTTTTGGGGTTACGACGACGTTTATTGTGGTCGTTGCGAAAATGTAGTCGTTCCGTCGAATAATTGTAGTTGATCGCTTAGAAATTTCTTTAAACCGTCCCCGCCGCGAGTGCAGGGACGGCTACTTCCCTGAATTATTTAACCTTTCAGCAGATCTTCAACGCTGGCGCGCTCCTCGCGCAGCTCCTGATCCGTCGCCAGCATCCTTTCGTGGCTGAATTCATCAATCGGCAGACCCTGCACGATCTCGTAATCGCCGTTCTTGCAGACGCACGGATACGAGTAGATCACGCCTTCGCCAATGCCATAGGAGCCGTCGGACGGCACTGACATGCTGACCCAGTCGCCTTCTGGAGTGCCCAGCACCCAGTCGCGCATGTGGTCAATCGCCGACGAGGCGGCGGAAGCGGCAGAAGACGCGCCACGGGCCTTGATGATCGCTGCGCCGCGCTGCTGCACCTGGGGAATGAAGGTGTCGCGATACCAGTGCTGCGCCACCAGCGCGGTCGCGGCCTGGCCCTTGACCGTACACTGGCTGATGTCGGGGTATTGAGTCGAGGAGTGGTTGCCCCAGATCGTCATCTTCTTGATGTCGTTGACGTGGGAATCGGTCTCTGCGGCCAACTGGCTCAGGGCGCGGTTGTGATCGAGCCGGGTCATGGCGTGGAACTGGCGCGGGCTGAGATCGGGCGCGTTGCTGGCGGCGATCAGCGCGTTGGTGTTGGCCGGATTGCCGACTACCAGCACCCGCACGTCACGAGCGGCGTGATCGTTGATCGCTTTGCCCTGTGGCCCGAAAATCGCGCCGTTAGCCGTCAGCAGATCCTTGCGCTCCATGCCAGGGCCACGTGGCCGTGCGCCGACCAGCATGGCGAAATTGGCGTGTTTGAAGGCGGCTTCCAGGTTATCGGTGGCGACTACCCCTGCCAGCAGCGGAAAGGCGCAGTCGTTCAGTTCCATCACTACGCCCTGCAAGGCGGATAATGCCGGGGTGATTTCCAGCAATTGCAGGATCACTGGCTGATCGGGACCCAGCATGCTGCCGGAGGCGATACGGAAAGCCATAGCGTAGCCGATATTGCCAGCAGCGCCGGTGATGACTACGCGAACGGGTGATTTCATGCGTGTGCTCCTTTGACATTAGTGGTGGTGCGGGTAAGGCTGAAAAGTGTGTCGCCAGGACTGCGGCAATGCGCGATCCGAAAAATCAGAGGCCGCTCAATCGCGGCGGTTTTAGACTTGAAGCCGAAAAATAGTAGCGTAGATTGCCATTTTTTGAAACGAATCCTGAATTTTAAGAGGGTTTTATAACGATGAGTAATTCGCTGGCCCAAGGCGCGGGTTATGCGTTGACCGGTCTGCGCTGGCTGCCTAAAGCGGGTCTGCGCGGATTTGTGATCGTCCCGCTGCTGATCAATGCCGCACTATTTGGCGCTGGAATCTGGTGGGGCGCCGGTCAACTGGAACGGCTGGATCAGGCGATACAACGCGGATTGCCGGGCTGGCTGGCCTGGTTGCACTGGCTGATTTGGCCGTTGTTTGTACTGATGGCCGTGGTGGTGGTTTTTTATGCCTTTAGCGTGGTCGCGAATGTGATCGCTGCGCCGTTCAATGATCTGCTGGCGGCGCGAGTGGAGAAACTGGCGGCTCCCGGCAGTGCGCCGCCTCGGCCATCGGCTGATCCAACGTGGAAGGAACTGCTGCTCAGTCCGTTCCAGGAATTGAGCAAGCTGCTGTATTTCATCGGCTGGGCGATTCCCTTGCTGTTGTTGTCGTTTGTCCCGGTGATTAATGTCGCCGCGCCGGTGTTATGGGTGCTGTTTGGGGCCTGGATGCTGGCGCTGGAATATGCCGATTATCCGCTGGGTCAACGCGGTTTGAGTTTCCGCGACCAGCGCCGCTTGTTGCGGCGGCATTGGCGGTTAACGCTCGGTTTTGGCGGGATGGCTCTGGCGCTGACCCTGATTCCGGGATTGAATTTTGTGGCGATGCCCGCCGCCGTGATCGGCGCGACCCTGATGTGGGTTCGGGAAGCGCCAGTCACAAACTGAATCAGCGGAATCATCCTCATGCGTTTGCTCTACACCGCGCTGCTGTATCTGCTGTTGCCGCTGGCGCTGGCGCGGCTGTACTGGCGCGGATGGCGCGATCCCGGCCATCGCCAGCGCTGGCGCGAGCGGTTCGGTTTCATTCCGCTACTGCCGTTGACCGGTTGTCTGTGGATTCACGCCGTTTCGGTTGGCGAAGTTCGCGCCGCCCTGCCGCTGATTCGCGCCCTGCAAGCCCGCTATCCGCAGTG
>JAAUTD010000275.1 GCA_012031845.1 Synechococcaceae cyanobacterium SM1_2_3 | reverse complement strand
AATCTCGTCAGCGTGGATTGATAATCCCGCAATCCCGTTGGGACTAGTCTTGTTCGCACGCCCTTTAACCGGCTGCTGTTTTCAACCAGCGGCTTGCATTTACATCCAGCCCGACTATCGTTGTTGATGATGTTCGCGGCTTATGATGTTCGCGGCAATCCGCCCACAACGAACACTGACCCCGGTTTGCGGCTGAAACCACCAAAGCCCTGTTCGATGCTATCCGGCCCGGTTTTGGCCTACCGGGTGTTACCGATTTCTCAAGCACACTCGACGGACCCTATCAAGATGACGATCAAAATTCTGGAAAGAAGCACCCCTGCATCCTGGCTCACCGAGCTGCCGCCTTTAGGCATGGACGCCAATAGCATCTCTGCCGATTTCCGGCGCTACTTTAGTCACACCCTGGGCCGCGACCGCCATACCAAGTACGCCCATTACATGTATGAGGCGCTGGTGCTGACCCTGCGCGACCGGCTGTGGGAACGCTGGAAGAACACCCGCTATGCCTATGAGGAAGACCGGGGCGTTCGGCGCGCCTATTACCTGTCAATGGAATTCCTGATGGGCGCGCCTCAGCAATGCCATGCTCAATCTGGGCGTGACCGAGCCGATCAGCAAGGCGCTCTATGATTTGGGCCTGACTTTGGAAGAACTGGTCGAGTGCGAAAATGACGCTGGTCTGGGTAATGGCGGTCTGGGACGGCTGGCCGCCTGCTTCATGGACAGTTGCGCCACTCTCCGATTGCCTGTGGTGGGCTACGGCATTCGTTACGCCTATGGCATGTTCCGGCAGCGCATCGAGAACGGCCACCAGGTTGAAGAGCCGGATCACTGGCTGCGCAGCGGCAACCTGTGGGAACTGGAGCGTCCTGAGTACACTCAGCGCATCAAGTTCGGTGGCCGCACCGAAGGTTTTGTCAAAGCCGATGGCGAAATGGGCTGGCGCTGGCTGGACACCCACGACGTGCTGGCGGTGCCCTATGATCTGCCGATTCCGGGCTACCACAACGGCACGGTCAATACCCTGCGCTTGTGGTCAGCGGCGGCGACCGATGAATTTGACTTCGAGGATTTCAATTCGGGGAGTTACACCGAAGCGGTGGGCGCCAAGAACATGGCGGAAAACATCACGATGGTGCTTTACCCCAACGACGCTACCGAAAGCGGCAAGGAACTGCGCCTGCGTCAGCAGTATTTCCTGGCCTCGGCCAGTTTGCAGGACGTGCTTCGGCAGTGGGTGCGCATTAACGGCGAGGATTTCAGCGAGTTCGCCGCCAAGAACTGCTTCCAGCTTAATGACACTCATCCCAGCATCTCGGTCGCCGAAATGATGCGGCTGCTGATGGATGAACACGGCCTGACCTGGGATCAGTCGTGGGCGATTACCAGCAAAGTGATGGCCTACACCAACCACACCCTGCTGCCAGAAGCGCTGGAGCGCTGGCCGGTGCGGTTGTTCCGGCAACTGCTGCCCCGGATTCTGGATATTATTTACGAGATCAACGCCCGTTTCCTGGCCGAAGTCGCCCGGCACTGGCCCGGCGACATTGACCGCCAGAGGCGGATGTCGCTGATCGAAGAAGGTTACGAGCAGCAGGTGCGGATGGCTTATCTGGCTATCGTCGGCAGCACCTCGATCAATGGGGTAGCGGCGCTGCATTCCGAGCTGCTCAAACAAGGTCTGTTCCACGACTTTTACGAACTGTGGCCGGAACGCTTCAACAACAAGACCAATGGCGTTACTCAACGCCGCTGGCTGGCCAGTTGCAATCCGGGCCTGAATACGCTGCTGACCGAAACCATCGGGTCAAGTTGGGTCACCCAGCTCGACGATCTGCGCAAGCTGATCCCGCTGGCTGACGATCCCAAGTTCCAAGCCCAATGGCGGCAAATCAAGCTGGATAACAAGGTTCGACTGGCCAGCTTGGTTGAAGCCGATTGCGGCGTGACCTTCAACACGGCTGCCTGTTTGACGTGCAAGTCAAGCGGATGCACGAATACAAGCGCCAGTTGCTCAATATCCTGCACGTCATTCATCTGTACGACCGGATCAAGCGGGGCGACACCGCTAACTGGACGCCGCGCTGTGTGTTGATTGGCGGCAAGGCCGCGCCGGGCTATTACATGGCCAAGCTGATCATCAAGCTGACCTGCAATGTCGCCAAGGTGATCAATGCGGATGCCGATGTCGGCGACAAGCTGAAAATGGCGTTTCTGCCCAACTATCGGGTTTCGGCGATGGAACTCATCTGTCCCGGCACCGATTTGTCCGAGCAGATTTCAACGGCGGGCAAGGAAGCGTCCGGCACCGGCAACATGAAGTTCATGATGAACGGCGCAGTGACTATTGGCACGCTGGATGGGGCCAATATCGAAATTCGCGAAGAATGCGGCGAGGAAAACTTCTTCCTGTTTGGCCTGACCGCCCAGCAAGTCGAGGAGCAGCGGCAGAACTACAACCCGTCGGCGATTATTCACAGCGATCCCGATATTGGTCGGGTGATGCAATTGCTGGAAAGCGCCCACTTCAATCAGTTCGAGCCGGGCATTTTCGATCCGATCCTGCACTCGCTGACCAGCCCGCATGATCCGTGGCTGACCATTGCCGATTTCCGTGGCTTTATTGATGCGCAGAAGTTGGCGGCGCAGGCTTATCAGGATGAAAAACGTTGGACGCGGATGAGCATTCTTAACACCGCGACCAGCGGCAAATTCTCCACCGACCGCACCATGCTGGAATACAACGCCGAAATCTGGAAGCTGAAGCAACTGCCGGAAATGCCGCTGGCGGGAGTTGAGCCTGAACCTGCCGTCAAAAGCACTGCCGCCGCAAGCCCATTGAAAAGTAGTCGGTTTTCTCTGAGCTAACGATTACGCCCGCTCTCCTTCATTGGGAGAGCGGGCGTTTTTTTATCGTCATTTCGCTACATCGAAGCGCGAAGCAGCGGGATGTGAAAAACCCACAGAGATGACCTGCCGATTCACGCCGATTCTTTTCCTCAAGATTTTAATTTGCGGAAATCGGCGTGAATCTGCGGATAAAGCAGTTAGCCATTGATCTTGTGCAAGGCGCGACCGTGAACCGATAAAGCCGCCTCGTGCATCGCCTCGTACAAGGTGGGATGGCCGTGAATGGTGCGGGCCAAATCTTCGCTGCTGGCGCTGAACTCCAGCGCCAGCACCGCTTCCTGCACCAGTTCCGACGCAAACGGGCCAATGATATGGCAGCCCAGCAAGGTGTCGGTTTGCGCGTGAGCCAGCACCTTGACCATCCCGACCGCCTGATCCATCGCCTTGGCGCGGCCATTGGCGCTGAACGGGAAACTGCCGATCTTGTACGGGATGCCTTCGGCTTTTAGCGCCTGCTCGGTTTTACCGACCCAGGCGATTTCCGGGCTGGTGTAAATCACCCACGGGATCGCCTCGTAATTCAGATGGCCGTGCTGACCAGCAATGATTTCCGCCACCATCACCCCTTCTTCCGAACCCTTGTGCGCCAGCATCGGCCCGCGCACCACATCGCCGATGGCGTACACCCCCGGCAAGTTGGTTTCGCACTGTTCGTTGACGTGGATATAGCCACGCTCGCCAAACAGCAGATCGGACTCCGGCGCGGCGACATTATCGGTATTGGGGCGGCGACCGACCGAAACCAGCAGCTTATCCACCAAAATCTCGTGATCGCCGTCCTTGTCCTTGAAGTGAACCTTGACCGCGTTGCCGACCTTTTCGGTCGCGGTCACCCGTGCGCCCATGCGGATGTCGAGACCCTGCTTCTTGAACTGGCGGAAGGCGTCGCGGGCGATCTGCTGATCCACCAGTGACAAAAAATCTTCGACCGCTTCCAGCATGATCACCTGCGAGCCAAGCCGGTTCCACACGCTGCCCAGTTCCAGACCGATGACACCTGCGCCAATCACGCCCAGGGTGGCAGGCACCTCGCGGAAACTCAACGCGCCAGTCGAATCCACGATCAGACCTTCGGCGTTGTTCACGGGCGCAGCGCCCATTTCCGTCGGACGCGAACCCGTGGCGATAATGACGTTATCGGCATTGACCACATCTACCGCGCCGTCATGGCCGGTGATTTCCACCTGCCGATTCGCCAGCAACCGGCCATGACCCCGCAGCCATTCCACGCCATTGGCCTTGAACAGCGCCTCAATGCCGTTGGTCAGTTGCAGCACGATGTCATCCTTGCGGGCCATCATCTGGGCGATGTCCAGCCGGACGCCTTCAACGTGAATGCCGTGGTTAGCGATGCCTTGCTTGATATGGTGATATTGCTCGGACGATTCCAGCAGGGTCTTGGACGGGATGCAGCCCACGTTCAGACAGGTGCCGCCCAGGGCCGGATCGCCCTTGAAGTTGATCCCCTGCTCGACGCAGACGGTTTCCAGTCCGAGTTGCGCACAGCGGATTGCCGCCACATAACCAGCGGGACCGCCACCGATCACTACTACATCGTAAGTCTTGGACATGCTTGCCCCTTGGATTGCCGGGTGAGAGAGAAAGGGTTCAGACACTCAGCACCAGCCGGGCCGGGTCTTCGATGCAGTCCTTGACCGTCACCAGGAAAGTCACCGCTTCGCGCCCGTCAATGATGCGATGGTCGTAGGAATGGGCGACGTACATCATCGGCCGGATCACAACTTGGCCGTTTTCCGCCACCGGACGATCCTTGGTGGCGTGCATCCCCAGAATGCCGCTTTGCGGCGGATTGAGGATCGGCGTAGACATCAGCGAGCCAAACACCCCACCGTTGGTATGGTAAACGTGCCGCCGGTCATTTCCTCCACGGTCAGTGATCCGTCTTTGGCCTTCTGGCCAAATTCGCCAATGGTGCGCTCAATCTCGGCCAGACTCATCTGATCGGCGTCGCGCAGGATCGGCACCACCAGCCCGCGTGGCGAGGACACTGCGACGCCAATGTCGTAATAGCTGTGATAAATGATGTCGCTGCCGTCAATCGAACCGTTGACCGCTGGATACCGCTTGAGCGCCTCGACCACTGCCTTGACGAAAAAGCCCATGAAGCCCAGCCGCACCCCATGCTTTTTCTCGAACTCGTCTTTGTAGCGGGTGCGCAAATCCATCACCGGCTTCATGTTGATTTCGTTAAACGTGGTCAACATCGCGGTGCTGTTCTTCGCCATTAACAACCGCTCGGCGACCGGGCGCGCAGCCGGGTCATCGGCACCCGCTGTTCCAGCCGCCCCAGCGCGTCGGGCGCGACCACGGGCGCAGTCATCTTGGTTGGCGCGGTC
>JAAUTD010000274.1 GCA_012031845.1 Synechococcaceae cyanobacterium SM1_2_3 | reverse complement strand
GGGGTGAGCCTGTCGAACCCCAATTTTTTCCGATGAATGCCCTTCGACAGGCTCAGGGCGAACGGATGGAGCGAAAGTCCTGACTGCAATCAAAGCAAAAGATCGTAGCCAGCCCCAGGAAAATGAAAAAGCCCATTCCATCGGTAATAAAGGTCAGCAGCACACTTGATCCCAGCGCCGGATCGCGTCCAAGCTTCTGCTGCGTCAACGGAATGGCGACCCCGACTATCGCCGCCAGCAGCAAATTCAGCAGCATCGCCGCCGCCATCACCAACCCCAGCGGAATACTCCAGTACAGCAGGTAGGCGAATACGCCGACTGTGGCGCCCCACACCACGCCATTCAGCAACCCTACTCCCAGTTCCTTAAAGATCAGATGCCAGGTGTTATCCGGGGTAATCTCGCCCAGGGCCAGCCCGCGCACTACCAGCATGGTGGTCTGATTGCCGGAATTGCCGCCAATGCCGGCCACAATCGGCATCAGCGTCGCCAGAGCGACAATCTGGGAAATAGTCTGCTCGAACAGACCAATCGCGCGTGAGGCAATAAACGCGGTGAACAGGTTGATGGACAGCCACAGCCAGCGATTGCGGGCGCTGTCCCAGATCGGCGCGAACAAATCCTCATCGCCGCTCAGGCCCGCCATGTTCAGCGCCTCTTCCTCGGATTCTTCGCGGATAAAATCCACCACCGCGTCCACCGTAAGCCGCCCGATCAACTTGCCGCGTTCGTTCACCACCGGCGCCGACACCAGGTCATACCGCTCAAAGGCCCGCGCCGCGTCGCCAGCATCATCGTTCGGGTTAAACACCACTGGATCCGTCAGCATCAAACTCGCCACATGGGCCTGCGGATCGTTCAGCAGCAAGGCGCGCAACGGCAAAATGCCCTTGAACAGATAGCGAATGTCCACCACATACAGACTATCGGTGTTCAGCGGCAGATCATCGCGGCCCCGCAACATGCGCAGCACCTGTTCAACTCGATAATCGCCGCGCACCGTCAACACTTCCTGACTCATCAGATGCCCCACCGCGTTTTCAGGATAGGACATAGTGGTTTGCAGCCAGTCGCGGTCGCGGGCGTTCAGGGTTTGCGACACTTCGGCCAGCACATCATCCGGCACTGCTTCGGCCAGCATCGCCAGATCATCAGCGTCCAGTTGATCCAGCACATGGATCAAGGTGGCCCGATCCATCGCTTCGATGAGCGAATCCCGCACCGCGTCCGACACTTCCAGCAGCACTTCACCGCCCTGCGTTTCATACATCTGTTGCCAGATCAGCAGGCGGTCATCGAGCCGCAGCGCCTCCAGAATGTAGGCAATATCCGCCGGATGCAGACTGCGCAGCTTGTGCTGCAACTCGACCAGATGCTGGCGATGCACCAGCGATTCGATCAGTTCGTGGCGCGGGCTGGCCCGGTCGCGATCCACCAGCGTCTCGACCAGCCGATGTTTTTCCAGCAACTGGACGATATGGCGCAAGTTCTCTTCCAGCTTGCACTGGGAATCGGGGGTAATGGCGACGCTGTCGGTCACGGGCGGTTCACCGGGGCAAGTGTGGTAATAGCGGCGTCAGATTAGGACGGTTACAAATGGCCGTAGCGGCGAACCACATAATCAGCCACGATTTGCTGAAATTCGGCGGCGATGTGGTCGCCCTTCAGGGTGACGGTTTTCTCGCCATCCACATACACCGGCGCGACCGGAATCTCGCCGGTTCCGGGCAGGCTGATCCCGATATGCGCCTGCTTGCTTTCACCGGGGCCATTGACCACGCAGCCCATCACCGCCACTTTCAACTCCTCCACCCCGGGGTAACGATTGCGCCAGACCGGCATCTGCTCGCGCAAATACGCCTGAATATCCTGAGCCAGATGTTGAAAATAGTCGCTGCTGGTGCGGCCACAGCCGGGACAGGCCACGACGGCCGGGGTAAACGAGCGCAGCCCCATCGCTTGCAGAATTTCCTGAGCGACGATGACTTCCTGGGTGCGGCTGCCGCCGGGTTCAGGGGTCAGTGAGATGCGAATGGTGTCGCCGACGCCTTCCTGCAACAGCACCGCCAGCGCGGCGTTGAAGCGACAATCCCCTTGCTGCCCATGCCAGCCTCGGTCAGGCCCAGATGCAGCGGATAATCGCAGCGGGCCGCCAGCCTGCGGTAGACCGCGATCAAATCCTGCACTCCGCTCATTTTCACCGACAGGATAATCCGGTCGTGACCCAGACCGATCTCTTCGGCCCGCTGGGCGCTGTCCAGCGCAGAAACAATCATCGCCTCGTACATGACTTCAGCGGCGGGTTGTGGCTGCGGCAAGCGGCGTTTTCGTCCATCAACCGCGCCGCCAGTTCCTGATCCAGACTGCCCCAGTTCACCCCGATCCGCACCGGTTTGTCGAAACGACAGGCGAATTCGATAATCGCAGCGAACTGTTCATCTTTCTTCTTGCCGCGCCCGACGTTGCCGGGATTGATGCGGTATTTATCCAGCGCTTCGGCGCAGGCGGGATATTTGCTCAATAGCCGATGGCCGTTGAAATGGAAATCGCCGATCAGCGGGACCTCCAAGCCTTGCGCAACCAGCCGATCCCGGATGACCGGCACGGCGGCGGCGGCCTCTTCGTTATTCACGGTCACGCGCACCAGTTCCGAACCCGCTTGCGCCAGTTCGGCGATTTGCGCGGTGGTGGCCGCAATGTCGGCGGTATCGGTATTGGTCATGGATTGCACCACGATGGGCGCAGCGCCGCCGACCATAATTGAACCGACCTGAACTCCAACACAAGGGCGGCGCGGGATGGGAGAAAGAGATCGAGCCATGAAAATTTGCACCTATGAAGAAAAAATACCGATCAGTCCCATAAACCGAATTGCCCAAGCACTGCATCTTACCGGCTAGGACTTGTCCGGCAGCCATGCGCCACCGTGGCGATCCAGAACCTTGAGCGACTCTTTGGCGCTGCCATGAAGCGCATCGCCCGCATCGAACAGAGCAATCAGAAAACCCGAATCAGCGATGACGATGTTTCGCATTGAGAGAGTCCCAAATCTGGCGGCGGCGCGGGTCTTCGGGCGGTTCTGCGCTTTCGCCCAGATCAAACAAATCCTTGCCTAATTCATAAGCGTCAGGCGGCTGCTGCAAACGCTTTAGCCATTCATCAAGGCTCTGTTTGACTGCCTCGCTCTCGCTGCAACCTAACTCGCGGCAAGCTTCAAGCAAGCGTTGTTCGGTAGTGTCATCCAGATGGATCGTCAGCATGGCGGCGATGCTCCTCAAAATACTTAACCGATTAACGCAAAAACTCGCGGCTGATCGCGCGGAACTGCTCAGTGCCCGCCTGATGCAGCCACTCGAACGCCACCATTTCGCGGCTGACAATCCGCACCCCTTCCGCCTGCATCCGCGTCAGCGCCCGTTCTACATCGCTCGGCATGCGCGAGGAAACGCCATCGGCGACCAGATACACCTCCTTGCCGACCGCCTGCAAATCCAGCGCGGTTTGCAACACACAGACATGCGCCTCAGCTCCGACCATCACGATCTGGTCGCGGCCCATCGCGTCAATCCGCCTCATGCAATTCTGTTCCGCCGCGCAGGAAAAATGGGTTTTTTCCATAAAGGCGTCGGCGGGCAGCCATTCGCGGATCGCCGCGACGGTGTGGCCCAGACCCTGCGGATATTGCTCTGACGCGAGCACCGGAACCCGCAACCGCTGCGCGATCCGGATCAGCCAGGCGCTGTTGGCAAGGATTTGGTCGGCCTGATGGATCGCAGGCAGCAGTCGCTCCTGTAAATCCACCACCAGCAAACATGAGTTTTCGGCTCTCATTAACATCGGTCAACGCTCCAGCGCGGCTGCTACGGGGATAAGTCTGATCATTCGGCAATCAGGGTAATTCGTTCGTTGGGATTGGTTCCCTGCACCACTTGCGTTTGCAGCCCCTGCCAGGCCGAGGTCAGCAAATCTTCAGGCGCACGGGTTTGCGGATCGTCCACGGCAAAAGTGAACAGCCGCATCTGCGGCTCCAGTTTTGCTGGCTGACGCTGCCCACCCAAATCGGCCGATCTCCTTCCCGCAAACGGACATCAATATCCCAGAACCGCAACACCCAGCGGATATTCGGATTGGGGCCGTAATAGACCAACGTGAGATCATCCTCACTGCCATCGTGAATCTGCGGCAGCACCGGCAATTCCTGTAACGCCACTTGCGGACTGAGCCAAAGCAGCATCCCCTTGAGATTCGCCGCCGGGGCGGGTTGCCAACCCGCCTGTTGCAGACGTTGCCGCAGTTCCTCGGCCGACCCGGCCCATTGCAGCACAAAATCCTGCCGCCGGTTGCCCCGGAAATCCATCCGTTGTTGCGGGAGTTGTCGCCAACCGTCCCGCCACCAGTGATCCCGCGTCTGGATTTGCACAGTGATTTGCGGCTGGTAACGCTGCAAATCGGCGCGAAAGTCGAAAGTCACATGCAGCGCATCGGTGATCAGCAAGACCACAACGCTGTAGCTGAGCAGGCTGCGCCAATGGATCGGCCCGGTTTCCGGGTGGCGGCTGTAGGCCAGGCCCAGCACTGAAACCCAGAGCAAACCCAGACACAAACCGGCCAGGGTGTCGGTCAACCAGTGAATCCCCAGATAAAGCCGGGCAAAGGCTATCGGCACGATCAAAAAAGGCCGCCGCCAGATAAATGATCCAGCGCCGCGCCAGCGGCAGTTCACGCGCAATCAGCACCGCCAGAAATCCGAACACCAGCGTGCTGAAGGTGGCGTGGCTGGACGGAAATGAATAGGCCGCCAGCATTTCCGGCGCCATGCCATCCGGGCCGACCACCGGCAGCAGCCAGCGGAACAGCAGGTTGGTCGCCATGCCAAAAGCCAGCGCCATCAGCCAGTGGCGGGCGGCTGAGGCGTTTTGTCGCCAGATCAGCCAGCCAAACACCACCAGACTCAATGGCAAAGTCACCTGATAGTCGCCCAACTCGGCGGTGAACACCATCAGCGCGTCAGCCCACGGCGTGCGCAATTCCTGGAAAAAGTGATACAGGCTTTGATCCAGTCCACTCGGCAACTGTTGCCCGGCGGCGCTCAGACTAAGACTGGTCAGCACCAGCCCGCCCAGCAGCAGCACCGCCAGTGTGGTCAGGCCACGGGCTTCGCCTTGAGTTGGATCGAGCAGCGAGGCGCTGATCGGCCCGATAAAGGGTCGGCCCTGGCTCCAGAGATAGAAGCGTTGCACCCAGTCGCTGGCGTGGGCCTGAAACAGCCGCG
>JAAUTD010000273.1 GCA_012031845.1 Synechococcaceae cyanobacterium SM1_2_3 | reverse complement strand
CGACAGGCTCACCCCGAACGGTTTTTAAACCAGAAGCGAAAGTCCTGTGTAGGTAAAATCCGGGGTTCGACTAGGCTCGCCCCGAACGGTTTATTGAACCTGAAACGAAAGTCCTGAAGCTGTGAGCTTGTTCCATGTAAACCACCGTGTCGCTTCTTCAAGAGATCAACAAACATGAGCGTCGCTTACTACATCGTGCTGGATGTTGAAGAGCCTGGATTCGATGCCTTCGTCAATGGCAAATTTCTCGCCAGGGATGCTGAAAAACTGGACGCGATCTGTGATCAACTGGATATACCCAAGATCGATGACTTTGTGTTCATGTCGGAAGACGAGCTTGCAGACCTGCTTGATGACGACATTGAATTGCCCGAAGGCGAAGGCGAAGGCGAACAGTGGTTTACTGCGGATGAAGGCATCGCTTTCGTAACGGCGCTGACCGAACACATCAAGGCTAATCCAGAGACGCTCAGCAATCCGCAGGGTGTGCTGGAAGACCTGGCCGAATACGCCGATGTGTTTGGGAAGGCCAAAGGCATTGACGCAAAGTGGCGTCTCAATCTGGATATTTAGCGAATAACTGATTTATTGCCGAGGGGGAGTGAATCGCCATGATCACAGTAATCATCAACCTGGCCGGACTGGGCTTGATTGCCCTGATCGTCTGGTGGTTCTGGATAGTTCGCCCATGAATGCGCCGCGTCTCCCTAAATCCTCCTGGCTCGGTCGAATGGGATTGGCCGTCACTTCGGTGCTGGCCATTGCCGCCGGATTTATTCTGGCGTCGCTGCTGTTCACCGCGCTGGTGATGGCCGGACTGGTCGGCGGCGTCTGGCTGTGGTGGCAATGGCGCAAACTGACGCGACAGACGCGACAGACGCGACAGACGCGACAGACGCACACCGCCGCTCCAATGATTATCGAAGGCGAATACACGATTGAAGCCTCCCGACCCCTGCTTGAAGACTTGAACACGCCAGATCGGGAACCGCCCGCGACTTTACCGCCACGCCAAGACTCTTGAACATGCCCGCGCGCCCTGAACCGGCTGCCGATTCATTCGCCCAAACCGTCTATCGCGAACAGGTGCGGCTGCTGTACGCCCAGGCCCCGCTGGGCGCGGTCGCCAGTCTGCTGGTTGCGCCGCTGCTAGTGCTGGTCGCCTGGAATGCGCTGCCGCATCCGGTGCTGGTGATTTGGCTGATCCTGCTCGAAACCACCCTTCTGATCCGTCTGGGACTGACCATCGCTTATCAGCGTCGCCGCGAACCCGAGGCCGCCGTCGAACGCTGGGCAGACCTTTACACCTCGGCCTGCGCCGCCAGCGGCGTTTGCTGGGGCGGTTGCGCCCTGCTGCTGGCCTTGTCGCCGTCGCTGGTCTACGACACGTTCATTGCGCTGATGCTGGGCGGCGTGCTGATGGGCGGGGTTTTCACCCTGACGCCCGTGCTGAAAACCTATGTCGCCTACGCCCTGCCACTGGCGCTGCCGTCGGTGTTGTGGCTGCTGCTGCATGGCGATCTGCTGCGGGCCATCATGGGCATCACCGGCGTGTTCTACATCCTGTTGGCGCTGGTCACCGCCTACCGCTATAACGACGCGCTGATCCGGTCGCTGCGGCTGGCGCACGAAAAGAGCGAACTGGCCCGCTCCTGCATCGCCGCCAAGCAGCAGGTAGAGCAAAGTCATCGGCAGTTGGCCGAACAGCAGGCGGCGCTGATTGACAGCATCAGCGCCATGCGCACCCTGTACGCCGCCATCTCCATTCCGCGCCGCCACGCCGACGAACAGATTCAGGCCATGCTGGCGATGGGCTGCCAGCGTTTCGGCTTGCGCATCGGCATCCTGGCGCAGGTGCAGGGCGAGCGTTATGAAATTGTGCAAACCCTGGCTCCCGGCGGCGAAATCACCCAAGGCGATACTTTTGCGCTGGGCGACACCTACTGCCGCGATACCTTGCGCACTCAAGCGCCACTCGGCTTTGAACACGCTTCCGCCGACGAGCGGCGCAGACATCCCTGCTATCGCAAATTCAGGCTGGAAGCCTATGCTCGGCGCGCGGTGCGGGTGGGCGGGCAGGTTTATGGAACGCTGAACTTCAGCGCGACCGAACCGCGCTCGACCCCATTCACTGCGGTGGATCGCGAGCTGATCCAGCTTATGGCGCAATGGGTGGGCGGGACGCTGGAACAGCAGCGAATGATCGCCAACGCCCAGCGACAGCAGGCGTTGCTGGCCCATACCTCCCGCCTCAACACCCTGGGCGAAATGGCCTCCAGTCTGGTGCATGAAATCAACCAGCCGGTTACTGCGATGACCCTGTACGCCGAAGCCGGTCTGGCCCAGTTGCAAACCAGCGGCGCTGAAACGGCCGGGTTGCGGGAAACTCTGGAAAAAATCGCCGCGCAAAGCGTTCGGGCGCACACAATCATCCAGCATATTCGCCATTTCGCCCGCCACAGCGCGCCGCAATACACCGCCCTCAGCACCGAGGAGCTACTGGGCGACATTACCGATTTTCTCAAGCTGGAAGCCCGCCGACACCAGATCCGCATCCGGCAGAAAATCGCCCCGAACCTGCCGCTGGTGCTGGCCGACGCCCTGCAAATCCAGCAGGTCATTCTCAATCTGGTGCGCAACGCGGTAGACGCCATTGGCGACAGTGATGGAATGCGGATGATTACCGTGGCGGCCCAACAGACCGAAGAAGTGGTCGAAATCACAGTGCAGGACACCGGCCCCGGCCTGGCGCCCGACATTCTTGGGCAATTGCTGCATCCGTTTTTCACCACCAAACCGGATGGGCTGGGGCTGGGGCTGTCCATCAGTCAATCCATTGTCGAGGCGCACGGCAGCCGCTTGTGGGCCACCGCCAACCCCGGCCCCGGCGTTACTTTCCACTTCACGTTGCCCATAGCCCAGGATGACGGTCGGTCAGACCGGCGGTCTCTCGATCTCGCCACCAGCCAGGCCGTAACTGGATGATGAACGGTTGCCAAAATGTTCATCCGACCGTGCTGGTCGCGATTTATGGCAGTGTCGGGCTGATCTGGCTGTGCGGCGGCGTCTGGCTAATCAATGTCTGGATTGATGATCCCACCGTCGCATTCTTTGCCTCTCTGCTGCAACAAAGCCTGTTCGTCGCCGCCAGCGCCGGGCTGATTTATTGGCTCAGGAGACCGCTGGCGCTGATGTGGAACCGGCATCCTGCCCGCTCGCACCCCGGATGGAAGCCGACGCTACGCCTCTGCATAACCTGAGCGCACTGCAACAAACCGAAGAACACCTGCGGCGAGCCAATGACGAACTTGAAACCCGCGTCCGTCAGCGCATCGCCGAACTCACCGCCATCAACGATGCGCTGGAAGCGCAAATCAGCGCCCGCATCCAGGCCGAAACCGCCTTGCGCGACAGCGAAGAACAATTTCGCCAGTTGGCCGAACATATTCGCGAGGTGTTCTGGGTGCATGGCGTGGCTGAAGAACGCTTGCTTTACGTCAGTCCCGCCTATGCCGACATCTGGGGGCGACCCGCCCAGAGTTTTCAGGAGCGACCGCTTGACTGGCTTGAGGCGATTCACCCCGATGACCGGGATCGGGTTCACGCCGCCCATATCGTCAAACTCGGATCGGGCTTTCTCAATGAGGAATATCGAATCATTCGCCCGGACGGCGCAATTCGCTGGATTTGGGATCGCGGTTTCCCGATCCGCGATGCGACCGGTTATGTCTATCGGATCGCTGGACTGGCCGAGGACATCACCACCCGCAAAATGGCCGAAGATCAGTTGCGGCGACAACAGGTGGAACTGGCGAAAACCGCCCGGCTCAGTCTGGCGATTGAGCTGGCCTCCAATCTGGCCCACGAACTGAATCAGCCATTGGCGGCTATCGTGGCCTATACCCAAGCCTGTCTGACCCTGCTGCGGCAGGATCAGACCGATCCCCGCGCCCTGACCGGCACCCTCGAATCGGTGGTCAACCAGGGTTTGCGGGCGGGCGAGATCATTCGCCACCTGCGCGATCTGGTGCGTAAACATCCGTCGGCTCAGACCACGCTGGATTTGAATGCCCTGATCGGCGCTGTCGTCCATTACGCCCAACTGGAATTGCATCAGGCGCAAGTCACGGTGCGGCTGCAACTGGCCGAATCATTACCCGTGATCGTGGCGGACGATCTGCAAATTCAGTTGGTCGTGCTTTATCTGATGCGCAACGCCATCGAGGCCATAAATGAAAGCGCCGATGGCCCGCGTGAATTGACCCTGCGCACCGCCTTGCTGAAGGAAAACACCGTGCTGACCACGATTCATGACACCGGCCAGGGGGCTTGGCGCCGCGACCCTTGAACAACTGTTCCAGGCTTTTTTCACCACCAAGCCGAATAACATCGGGCTGGGACTGTCGGTCAGCCGCTCGATTATCGAGTCGCAGAACGGAGAATTGTGGGCGACGCCCAACCCGGATCGCGGCATGTCGTTCCATTTCACCTTGCCGGTTTGCGGCCACCCTCCCGGTTTTTCCCAGCCATGAGCAATTCTGCAACTGTTTTTATTATTGACGACGACCCGGCGGTGCGCGACGCGGTGGGTTTGCTGTTACGCGCCAGTGGGTTGCAGGTGGAAACCTTCGCCAGCGCCGCCGACTTTCTCAACGCCAACGCCGTCCGGCGACCGGGCTGCATCGTGCTGGATGTGCGAATGCCCGGCATGAGCGGCCTGGATTTGCAAAAACAGTTGCGCGCCCAGGGCTGCTGCCTGCCGATCATCTTCATGACCGGTCACGGCGATGTGCCAATGGCGATCCGGGCGATGAAAGCCGGCGCTTTTGACTTCATCGAAAAACCGTTTCAGGGAGAAATCCTGCGTCAACGGATTGAGGAGGCGCTGAACCTGGACTGCCGCGAACGCAGCCGTCAGGCCCGGCGCACTGATGCCGCAACGCGGCTGGCGTTGTTGTCGCCGCGTGAGCGGGAAGTGCTGGATCGGGTTGCAGACGGACAATACAACAAGGTAATCGCCGCCGAACTCGGCATCAGCCTCTCGACCGTGGAGATTCACCGCAAGCGGGTGATGGAAAAGCTGCAAGCCGGATCGCTGTCGGATTTGATCCGGCTGCTGGCCCTGCTAAATGATATGGACTGATCCGGCTTTCGCCACTTGCAAGACCGCGGCGCATCAGCCATATAGACAGGACTTTTCGCTTCAGGTTCAAAAACCGTTCCGGGGTGAGCCTGTCGAACCCCATTTTCATCGATGAATGCCCTTCGACAAGCTCAGGGCGAAC
>JAAUTD010000272.1 GCA_012031845.1 Synechococcaceae cyanobacterium SM1_2_3 | reverse complement strand
CTTCACACCGAGGCGCCCAGCGTGTCGCAGAACCAGGTTGCCTGGTCATAAAGCGCGTGGCGTTCCAGCCGATGAATTCCCCTTTGGACCCGTGCAGTTTGCAGTCATCGTGGTCCAGGTTGAAAAACAAGTCCGACACGTTGGCATCAATCGCCATTTCACATTCCCCGTTTTGCGGGGGGCGCGAACCATCCACGCGCCCCCAGGTTCTTAGGCCCCGATGGTGAGGTAGTAGCCCGGCGCGGTCACCCGGACGCGGCCGTTGCCCGCATCCTCGGTTTTGTCGAAGCCACAACCGCAGAAGAAAATGCACGCGGCCTCAGCCACCGCGACATCCGCCGCGGGAATGACGGCATCAATGCGGAGTTTCCAATTCCCCGCTGGTGCAATGGCCTCAAACGCGGTCTTGAGCGTTTCGCGCCCATAACCAAAGGTCATCTGCATTTCGATGGCGTCCGACATGTTCAAAGCCCCCGTTGGCTGGCGTTGCTGACTTGTCCTAATTTAGGATTTCACTTTTACATTGTCAACACATCAGCCAGAAATTTTTTACACAGGTTATTCCTTGCCTTCGTCCACATATGGTGCTAGGCGTTGGGTCACTGTCAAACCGGGTGAGGTAAGTTAAACGAATGCGCACAGATAGGCCGGAAGTTACAGCGGCGGCACTCGCAAAGGGGGGTGGGGTTTACGCTGTGGCAACCGCGTTGGGCTTGTCCGCGGCAGCCGTGTCCCGGTGGCAGTTCATTCCCCTGCGTCACGTCGCAGCCATGATGAAGCTGACCGGGTTGCCGGGGGAACAGATCAACCCCAAATTCAAGGACACGGCAGACGCCCATGGCTGAGACACTTGCGGAAGGCACCGAGAAATCAAACTTTCACGTGGACAAGACCACAGCGGCAGACCTGTGGAAGCGGCTGGACGAACTTCACGACGATTTCGAAAGCAAGGGGGGCGAATTCCGTTCGGACGTGAAGGCCGTTTACGACGAATTCGCCGAAAACTGGGCATCAAGCGCGCGGTGCTGCGCCACGCCTACGGGTCTGACCGTCAGAAGCGCAAGCGCCTGACGAAGGAAAAGGCGATGGAAGACAGCGAGCGTACCTGCTTGCACCTGCTGCGGCAGGCGCTGGGCGACTACGCGGACACGCCGCTGGGTCAGGCGGCGATGGCCGGTTCCGCCTAAAAACGGCGGAAGCGCGCGGGGACGGTGATGAACAGCGCGCGTTCGATTGTGTCACCGTTCCGTGTGCTGGCCCTCGACACCAGCACGCACACCGGCTGGGCGCACGATGTTGGCGCTGACGATGCGCCCAGCGGTGAGGTGGAATATGGGACGCTTGACCTTTCCGGCTGGCGTCCGGCGGTGGTTGGCCGGTCCTACGTTCAGCTGCTGGACTTTGTGATGCACAAGTGCGCCGCGGCGCGCATCACGCACGTCATCATTGAAAAACCCCTGAACGTTTACGCGCACGCGGGCTTCCAGGGCACGAAGGCGCGCAAGGACCCCGACCTGGCCGCGGCGTTGATGGGCTTCGTGGTGGTTGCCGAGACGGCCGCGCGGAAGGCGGGGTGCCAATGTTTCACCGTCGCGCCCGAGACGGTGCGCGCTGGGTTCCTGGGCCGCGGGCGCGGCAAGCCGAAGGACCCGAAAACAGCGGTGACTGTTGCCTGCCGTCAGATGGGTTGGAAGCCGCGGGACGATAACCAGGCGGACGCGCTGGCCACGTGGTTCTATTCGAAGCGAGCGTTGGAGGCTTCACGGTCGCTGTTTGATGCCCAGACCTAAAACCAAAACCAAGCTGGCTGGTGTTTTCGCGGTCAGGGAAGTTGAGGTCATTGACGTTGGCGATGGCCTGGGCGTCTGCTGGATTGAAAAAAACCGGGTGACCGATATGGTGACGCGGCAACTTATCCCCCAGCCTGAAGGCTGGATTATTGTGTGGATACGTCATGGTGTCATTTTATCCACACCAGCCACAGAGCTTTACGAGGCGCTGAATTTGGCGAATTTCTACAGGTCTATCCACAACTGGGACACACCTTTAGACACAAGCCGGGAAGCTGTGCAAAGGTTGCAGACAACTATACGGACATCCTGGGGACAATGGAAGACCGCGGGAGGCTGGCTTGACAGAGAACGCCAAAATGGGACGCACTGGCCGCTAGTAAAAACGAACTAACCCATCGGGGATGTATGCCGCGGACCCCAAATTACCCTTGGTTTCCCGCCGATTATCTGGCGGACACACTCCACTTGACGCCAGCGCAGGACGGCATCTACCGCAGGTTGCTTGACCACTATTGGGTCCACGGTCCGTTTGACCGTCAATTTGGCGTCAAAATTGCACGTATTTCGACGCGAAAAGATGTCGCAAACCTGGGTCTCATTTTGGACACATACTTCCACGAAGGCGCGGACGGTTTGATGCACAATTCGCGCGCTGACAGAGAGATAGAAAAGCTAGGAAGGCTGCGGAAAAGCGCATCAAAGGGTGGATTGCTTTCGCCCTCGAAATTCAAGCGTGGTAATTCTGCACGTGCAAAAATGTCAACGGAGCAAACACCCGGAATTCAAACGGAGCAAATACGGACCAACCATAACCATAACCAGTTTAACTCTGAACCTAGCTTAGACGGTAGTAGGGACCCGGCCGCCAAGAGTAAGATTGAAAAAGGTTCAAATGTTTTAGGGGTGACCGCCTTGCCAGACCAGTGGATGGTGGAGGCGTATGGCAAACGTGTGGAAAACGGTTTGCCCATCTTGGACTTGCGCCATTCCGCTCAAAACTTTTTGCGAATTAAGGCTGGTAAAGGCAAACAAGTTGAGTTAAACACGGAACTGCTCAACGAGTGGGTTGCCTGGGCTTTGCGAACCGGTTTGCATGTCGGCGGACGGCACAGTTTTAAAACCGTTGGCGCAATTGTCGAAGGTAACAACGGCGAACGGAAAAAATAGGGGCTACTGATGCGCCGCGGTGATAAGCCTTATATGGAAATTTCCCCCACTCGACACGAGTTCACCGAGGCTGATTATTCCAGCCTGCCCGAACCACTAGCGAAAGCCTTCATCGGCGCTGACAGCATCGACGGCAGCGTGCCGGAGGAAATGCGGTCAGAAATCAACCAGCGCATCATTCAGCTTGCCATAGGTGCAGCTGAAAGCGTCGGCTCACGTCTAGGGCCGAACGCCAAAATGGCGGGCGTCATCAGCACCATCAAAGCGCTTGAAATGGCGCAGATGATCCTGGTGACGGCTTATGATTTGAAGCTGGAACATAACGGCCAGAATGTCAGCGGGCGCGACGAATTCGAGCGCATCAACTTCTGGTCCAGCTATCTCAAATTTTTTGGCGAAACTTATGCGGGTAAAATCTTGCGTGCTGCGATGGTTAAAGACGGGAAGGCAGGGCGAGCATGACTATCGAGATTGACGCAAAAGATTTACCGAGATTGCTTAACCTAGACAAAGAGATTTCGGGCAGTCTGGCTGACATCGTTTGCGAACATGGCACGCTTTTCATGCCAGGGGGCGACGAAAAGGCAAATGAGCGCTATAACGGCTTTATGGGTGCCGTGCAAGACGCTGTTAAAAAATTCTATCCGCAGATTACAATTTATCAGATGGCGTACCTATCCGCCCAAATCGGCATAGCGCTTGGCGTCGGCGCATTGGATCAGATGCCTTTGGAGTACAGGGCGGGCGAAGACGCCCCAGGGCAGGCTTTGGACATACGGTCATCCGCGTGGATTTCCGTGGTTGCTACGTTGATGGTGCGCGCACGGTCAGAAGTGCCTGCGGCGCAGATCGTGGGGAGCGCATGAAGGACCTTCAAAAGCAGATGCGCGCATGGGTCACTTGCAATTTTGGGACAGCCTTGATGGTTGACCCTGTTGAGCGCGCGGCCCGTGTTCTTGAAGAGGCCGTGGAATTGGCGCAGGCCAGCGGCGTGCCGTGTGACCGCTGCCACCGGCTTGTTGACCGCTCTTTCAGCCGTCCCACCGGTGAAATACAGATCGAAGCGGCGCAGGTTGGTGTGGCTATTTTGACCTTCTGCGAAATGCTCCAGGTGGACTTCAATGTCATCGTTGGCACGGAAATTGAGCGCATTCATTCGTTCCCCGTGGACTACTGGCGAGACAGACAGAACGCCAAGGCAGCGGTGGGGCTGGGGGGAAAGTGCGATGGGTAAGACTAAAATAGAATGGGCGGATTACACCTTCAACCCATGGATCGGGTGCACGAAGGTTAGCCCCGCCTGTGACCACTGCTATGCAGAAACGTGGGCCACCAACAAACACCTGTCGCTTTGGGGCGCAGGCGTTCCCAGGCGGCGTTCGGTCGCTTCGACGTGGCAGCAACCGCTGAATTGGAACCGGCAATCCCTGGCCAACCTGAAGGCCGGGAAGGGTAACGGACCGCTGGGCGAAAATCGCAACCTGCGCGTGTTCTGCGCCAGCCTGGCGGACGTGTTTGACTATGAAATCCCTACCCAGTGGCGAACGGACCTTTTCGACCTAATCGACCGCACCCGCGGGCTTACGTGGATGCTGCTGACGAAAAGGCGCATCCGGCCAGAGTTCCTTCCGTGGGGTAAGGGCGTCCCGTGGCCCCACGTTTGGCTTGGCGTCACCGTGGAAGACCAGCAGCGCGCTAACGAGCGCATCCCGATGTTGCTCGAAACCGCCGCGGCCAAGCGCTTCATCAGTGTGGAACCGATGCTGACGAAGGTGGACCTAACGCGGTTGGATGCTGGCGGTGTCACCGGGCGCTATGCCCACGGGGTGACTTACAACAGCCTACAGTCCAGCCTTATTAGAGCCGCGAAACTGGACTGGGTCATATGCGGAGGCGAGACGGGCAACGGCGCGCGGCCGATGGCATGGCATTGGGCGGACCATCTTCAACGCCAGTGTGAAACCAACGGCACCCCTTTCCTGTTCAAGCAGTGGGGCGACTGGATACCGGCTTCGCAGACGGATGACCCAATTGCACGCATTGCGGAGTGGTCAGAGCCAATGGTTGACATTGGCGGTGACCCCAGCGACTGGGACCCACACGTGCTTTCGCTGCGCTGGGGCAAGCGGCGCATGGTCAACGTGGGCGTCCACAACGTCCTGAACGGCCGGGAATACTTGCAGTTTCCCGACACCTACAGAAAGGCAGCGGCGTGATGGTTAAATTGCACTTTTCGCAACGTTGGCGGCGAATGTTCCATGGTTGGCAGCGGCCCCCTATTTGAGGAACTTTGCCGGGAGGCGTGGCAACAGTTCACCTTAAACATCGCGAACGTGCCCCGCAGC
>JAAUTD010000271.1 GCA_012031845.1 Synechococcaceae cyanobacterium SM1_2_3 | reverse complement strand
GATGAACGCTCTGCTTTTCCTCTGTACCGGTAACTACTATCGCAGCCGTTTTTGCGAGGAATACTTTAACCACTTGGCGTACGCCCATTCTTTGGCTTGGCGGGCGGATTCGCGGGGATTAGCGCCAGACATTACGGTGTTTCGCAATCCCGGCCCGTTGTCGCTCTACACCCGGCAACACTTGGCGGCGCTGGACGTGAAGCTTGGCGCCGCCGTGCGCGATCCGCGCTCGGTGCAGCCGGAGGATTGGGCGAAGGCGCAGCGGATCATCGCGCTCAGTCGCGCCGAGCATCAGCCAATGGTGGAGCGGGACTTTCCCGCCGATGCGGCGAGGGTCGAATATTGGGAAGTGGGCGATCAGCCCGTGACCGCACCGGCGGACGCCTTGGAATCCATGACCCGTGCGGTGCATGACCTGTTGGACGCGCTACGCCGGTAGATGACGGGGAGGACGAGGGACGCCTGTCGACGGATCAGGCATTGGTAAGCGCCGGTTCAAGTCCGCCGTTGCGCATCAGGCGGACTTGCAGGCGGGCTTGCTGAGAGAGCCGGTCTGGCCGGTGTCAAAATCCACAAACCACGCAGAGCGCGGTTGATCCTGCGGCCCAAACTCCTGGAAAGGCGAACAGGCGTTGCGGGCGATCCAGAAAGCGCACGTTAGCCATTTAAAAGGCGCAGTTGCCCGGTGTGCAGCACCCCCAAGGTCACGACTTCACTGGGCCATAGCGTGGCTTGTGGATGATTGGGCAGGGGCTACATCGGGTCGTCGATCCGGCAGAACAGGCCCGTGATAAAGTCAATGGTGGTCATGACCGCTCTCCTCTGACTGTCAACCACTGAACGCTACCGGCTGACAGGGAAGCGACTTATGGCCTCTTCAACTTAAAAAACTAGCACTATTGGTTAATATCCATCATAACAGCGAATCACTAACTCCGTGGATAACCTGACTGCCTTGCGCCTCCGTGTCCTTATTCTTCTTTCAAATCTCCTTGAGCGAGCCTTCAGAAGCATTCCACCCCGGATATGCAACCCGATAGCTAGGCGTGGCAGGCTCGGATGAGTCGATCCAGCGTGCTTTACTTTGACGCGGCGGCCACCACGCCGGTCGCTCCCGAAGTGCTGGAACGGATGGTCGAGTCACTCGGCAGCGTAGACGGTTACGCCAATCCTTCCGCCACAGCACACCTTCCCGGACAAACCGCAGCGGCGGTCATTAACGCCGCCCGCGCCGAAATCGCGGCTGAACTGGGCTGCGCTAGCGACGAGGTGATTTTCACTGCGGGCGCTACCGAGGCCAATAACCTGGCGCTCCGGGGAGTGGCTCTGGCTTATGGCGGATCAGGGCGCCATCTGGTGACCTCCGCGATGGAACACCCGGCGGTTTTGGCCTGCTGCGACGCACTGCAACGCGAGGGCTACGCGGTGACCTATCTCGCCCCAAATCGGCAGGGCTGGATTGAACCCGAAGCGGTCAGATCCGCTCTGCGGCCCGATACCCTGCTGGTGTCATTGATGCACACCAACAATGAAACTGGGGTGATGCAACCCATCGCTGAAGTGGCCAGGATCGCGGCGGAAGCAGGCATCCTGTTTCACGTTGATGCTGCCCAGGCTGCTGGAAAATTCGCGATTGACCTGCAACAACTGCCGATTGATCTGCTGGCCTTGTCGGCGCACAAGTTCATGGCCCGAAAGGGGTCGGCAGTCTGATCGTGCGCAATCGGCGGCGATTGCGGCTGCAACCTTTGATGTATGGCGGAGGGCAGGAGTTTGGCCTGCGCCCCGGCACGCTCGCCACCCATCAAATTGTTGGGCTGAGCGCGGCGCTGACCTTGGCCGCTCGGCGGCGGGAGGCGGATTTAGCGCAAGTCGCCGGGTTAAAGCAGCAGTTTCTGGATCAGTTGGGGTCGCGCCTGGCGATTTACCTTCATGGCGATCCGGCTTGCTGTTCGCCTTATATCGTCAATTTCGCCATTCCAGGCATCAGCAGCACGGCGTTGATCAATCAACTATTAACGGAAATCGCGTTCGCTTCCGGATCGGCCTGCTCATCGGGGGTTATCGAACCGTCCCATGTGTTGCGGGCGATGGGCATTGAGGGCGAAGCCTTGTATGGCGCAGTCCGGTTCAGCTTTAGCCGGGACCACACCGCCGCTGACATTGCGCTGGCCGTGGACCATATCGTTGCAGCCGTCGTGCGAATGCGGGAGTTGGCGTCATGAAATTCAATCGGACCAAAACCAGCTTCGGCCGCCATGAAACCTTCCCGTTGCGTTATGGCTGGCTGACCAAGGGTCTGGAGGCGATCCGGCGCACCCCCAATCTGTTGACCCAACCCGAATCGGCGATGATCGCTTTAGGGGTCGGGCGGAATATGGTCAATGCGTTGCAGTATTGGCTAGGGGTGACGGGCATTGTCGAATTCAAAGAGGGCATGGGCGCGCCGACGGTGTTGGGAGAGACGCTGTTAGGCGCGGTCGGCGATGCGTATCTGGAGGATGAAGCCACCTTGTGGATCATCCACTGGCTGATAGCCGCCAACGCCGAACTGGCTACCGGATTTTATTGGTTCTTCAATCACTTCGCTTCGCCCTCCTTCCAGGATCAGGACGCCCTGCGCGCCCTCGGCGAGTTTGCCGAACGGGAACTCAAGATTCGCCGGGCGCAGACCACGTTGAAGTCGGATATTTCGACCCTGCTGCGGATGTACGCCCCGGCGGCCGGGCGCAATGATGAACATCTCGACTCGCCCCTGGCCCAGTTGCAGCTCATCACCGCTGAATCCGGGCGCGGCTATCGGAGTCCGCGCATTGCCCGCCCGTTTTTGCCGCCCATCGCTCTGCACTTTGCCCTGGCGCAGCGGTTTGCCGCTGAGCCGCGACTGCCCGCGTTGCCGATCCGGGCGATTCTGTATGACGGCGAGGACTGGCCAGCGCCCGGAGCGGTATTTCGGTTGAGCGAAGAGGGCTTGATGAATACGTTGGAACAGGTCATGGAGCGCTACCCAGAGAGCTATGAGCTGCGCGACACCGCCGGGGTCCATCAGCTTTATCGCCGGGGCGGCGTCATCGATCCGCTGGCGGCGTTACGAAGCCATTATCAGCGAGTGACCGCGTGAGCGGCCTGGCGCAACAGATTCAAATCCGCACCGCCTATACCCGGTCGATCAACCTGCCGCGCGATCAGGAAAATCTGGATCTGGTGCGGGCCTATCTGCCAACCTCGCGGGCGATCCAGGCGCTGGAGCGGGTCGCTGACGGCTTGCACGCAGGGTCACAACAGCGGCGCTGGCGCTGATCGGGCCGTATGGATCGGGCAAGTCGGCCTTTGCGCTATTTCTGGCGGCCTTGCTGGCGCCGGGCGCCAGCGCCGCCCATCAGGTTGCGATGGCGACGCTACGCCATGCTCAGGCCACCTTGGCCGAACGCTTTCAACCACCACGAAGGGAGTCATCCGGGTTTCTGCGGGTTCCGATTAACGGGATTCCGGATTCGCTGGTTCGGCAATTGATGCTGGCGCTGGCGTTGGCCGCCGAGCAGAACGGGTTTACCAAAGCCACAGTGAGCAAACTGCGCGAAGCCGCTCAGCCTGGGGCGCCGATGGATCAGATTTTGACGCTGATCCAGACGGTCCAGCACCTCTGGGCCCGCCAGGGCGGAACCGGACTGCTGATCGAGATTGACGAGCTGGGCAAGTTTCTCGAATACGAGTCCTATCATCCCCAGCATCGGGAGATTCATCTGCTGCAAATGCTGGCTGAACACGCCCAGCAGGCCCATGCCGCGCCGCTGCATTTGGTGGTGTTGCTGCATCAGGGGTTTGAATACTACAACCATCGTCTCGGCAAGAATTTGCGGGATGAATGGCAAAAGGTTCAAGGTCGATTTGAGGCGATTGCCTTTCTCGAGTCTGCCGAACAGTCGTTGCGGATCGTTGCGGCGGCGTTTGTGCCCCGTGGTTCCCTGACTCCGGCGGTGGCGACGCAATGCGCCGAGTGGATCGCCCGGTTGGCTGTAGAAGGCGCGCTGCCGGTGGGACTGGATGAAGTCAGCGCCGGTGAATTATCGCGGCGCTGCTATCCGTTGCATCCGCTGACGCTGCTGATCTTGCCGACGCTGTGCCAGAAAATCGCCCAGAACGAACGCACCCTGTTTTCCTATCTGGGCAGTCGCGAACCGTTTGGTCTGCTGGAGCGCCTGGCGCAGATGGCGATGGGCCAGTGGATCGAGCCGTGGCAGTTATACGACTACTTTGTGTTGAATCAGGCCGACGGCTTTGCCGATTCGCTGACGCACCATCGCTGGGTGGAGGTCGTCACCGCGCTGGAGCGGTTTGACAGCCCTCCCGATACGCCTGCGGTCCGGCTGTTGAAAACCATCGGCTTGCTGAATCTGATGGGGGCGCAACGGGGGCTGAAAGCCAGCCGCCTGATTCTGGAACTGCTGTTCGGCAGTGCAACCGGGGTTCTGCTGGAACAACTGGAAGCGGCGTCGATCATTCATTTTCGCCATTACAACCAGGAGTATCGGGTTTGGCAGGGCAGCGATTTTGATCTGCCGGGCGCGCTCCAACAAGCCATTGCCGAGCGGGCGCATTGGTCGCTGGTCGATGTTTTAAATGCGCTTGCTCCGTTCAAGCCGGTGGTGGCGCGGCGGGCGACTATCCGAACCGGCGCGTTGCGCTGTTTTAGGCCGGGATTTGGCGCACAGGATCGTTGGCCGCCCAAGCCGCTAAAAACGGATGAATTGCCGCTGTGGTTTTACTTAGCCGATGAGCAGGATCAGCCTGATCTGGACGCGATTCCCCAACCGGCGGTGGTGGCGATTTGTCACTTCACCGATCGTCTTTATGAGGTGGTTTCCGAGTGGATAGCGCTACAGGAACTCCCCAAGCGTCATGCCGCGCTACATCAGGATCGGGTAGCGCAGCGGGAATATCAGACCTGGTTGCTTCATGCGGAGATGGAAACCACGCAATTGATGAAGACCTTGTTAGAGGAGCCGGAGTCGTTACAGTGGTTTTTCGGTCGTGAAGAACGGTTGATCCGGGATCGCCGCGATTTGCAGCAGCGCCTTTCCCACTGGATCGAGGAGGTTTGTTATCCACAGTCGCCGCTCATTAAAAATGAGCTGATTAATTGGGATCATCCATCGGCCAGCGCGAATACCGGGCGGAAACGCTTATTGGCGGCGATGTTAAAAGCAGCGGATCCGGGACGGATTAGGGATTGCGAAAACCCCGGCGGAAAAGAGACTGTATTTGGTCCTTGTTGAAGGTCAGCGGGTTGCATCGTCAGGTTCGAGGATCGCTGGGG